>DATFDS010000177.1:0-29106 GCA_035251955.1 Sphingobium sp.
ATGGAAAGCTATGGCGCGACCTGCATCTATGTGACCGACAGCGGCGGCGCGCTGGACATGGACGGCTATCGCGCCCGGTGCGAGGCCTATGATCGCGTCCTGAAACCGGAAACCGAACGTGGCATCCATGCCCATCACAATCTGTCGCTGGGCGTCGCCAACTCGATTGTCGGCGTTCAGGGCGGTGCGATCCGTGTCGATGCCAGCCTCGCGGGCATGGGCGCGGGCGCCGGCAATGCGCCTTTGGAGGTCTTCATCGCCGCGGCCGATCGCAAGGGCTGGAAGCATGGCTGCGACCTCTACAAGCTGATGGATGCGGCGGAGGATCTGGTTCGCCCGCTCCAGGATCGTCCCGTCCGTGTCGACCGCGAGACTTTGAGCCTTGGCTATGCCGGGGTCTATTCCTCCTTCCTGCGGCACGCGGAAAAGGCGAGCGCCGATTATGGGATCGATACGCGCGAAATCCTGGTCGAACTGGGGCGACGCCGCATGGTCGGCGGACAGGAGGATATGATCGTCGATGTCGCGCTCGACCTGAGGCGGTGACGGAACAGGCGTGAGGAGGTGTGGGAACGCGGCCGGCGCTCCCCTCCTCTCGACCCGCCACATCATGGTCGCGGCGCGTTCCTGGGACGCGATTCTTGCGGTCCTGGTGAAACTTCTGCGGCATGATCGATGAAAGCCCAGGCCTGTCGTGCTGCAAGGGCAAATCGATGTGGTTGCCACGATCCTTGGATTTCACCGTGACGTCCGACAGGTGAATGGCAGCCCAATTCCCCATGAACCTCTGGCCGACCCAGGAGATATGTCATGACGGTCGAGCGCGACAATTCTCAATCGGGTGCCAAGGTGCCCTCAAAATTCACCCGACCACTTCGAGCCATTGCGCTGTTCGGCGGTGCGAATGAGATCAGCAAATCGGCGGCACGCTTCATTTCCAGGCACGATCCGGATGTGGCGCTGCGACTCTTGGTACGGAGAACTGAAGCACGCGCCGAGCTTCAGGAACTGTTCCCGGATGCCGATATACGCATGGCAGATTATTTTGACCGAGACTCCCTGGTGGCCGGTCTTGACGGGATAGACGCCGCCTTCGTCATCACGCCCGATTTCTTCGATGAAACTACCGCGATGACCAATGTCGTCCACGCGGCGAGAACCGCTGATATTCAGCACATCGTCCGCATGACAGGTGATCCGCCGGGCATGAGCCTCGATCGGGTGCCCGATTTTATCAAACGCGCAGGAAACGTGCCGTCGATCCAGCATCTCTATGCGCGCGCCGTGCTTGAAGCGAGCGGCCTGCCGGTTACCTTTCTCAACAGTGCCGCTTATTATATGCAAACCATGGCGACGCCGCTGTTCGCTGACCCGGTGAAGAAAGACCAGGTTCTGGTGATGCCATGCGACAAGACCATGACCTTCATAGACAAGGCCGATATCGGGGAATGCGTCGCAACGCTGCTATTGTCCGATGACCATCGGCACATCGGCGCTTCCTACCATCTCAATAACGGTCATGATTTGTTATGCTTCAAGGAGTTCGCGGCTTTGTTAAGCGACGTCCTGGGACGCCATATCGACTTTGACGAGAGCGAAGGGCGGTTTCTGTCCTACCACGCAGAACCCCTCAAGGCATTGCTCAATATCCCGGATGCGGGGAAACTGATCCTGGAAATGTTCAAGTTCGAGACGGCCCATGAACATGCCTGGAGGCGATCGGATATTGTCGAGCATCTCCTGGGGCGGCCTGCAAGGACGTTGCGGGACTGGCTTGAGGACAATAAACATAAATTCGAAGCGATGTAATGCTTCATCCCACCAACCGAGGATGCATGAAAGCCATTTTGAGCCGTTCGGTCGGAGGACCTCAACATCTTGTTCTTGCCGATGCGCCCGCGCCGTCGGCCGGTCCAGGACAGGTCGTGATCGATGTCCATGCCTGCGGGGTGAACTATCCCGACGCGCTGATCATCGCGGACCAATATCAATACAGGCCCGAACGCCCCTTTTCGCCGGGCGCCGAAGTCGCGGGCGAGATCGTGGCCCTGGGAGCAGACGTCCCGCATCTGGCCGTGGGCGACCGTGTCATCGCCATGCTCAAATGGGGCGGCATGGCTGAACAAGCGGTGGCCGAAGCGACGCACTGCATCACGATGCCCGACGCCATGCCCTATGAAGACGGTGCGGCGTTCATCATGGGTTTCGGCACCTCCTACCACGCGCTGAAACAGCGCGGGATGCTGAAGCCGGGCGAAACGCTGCTGGTCCTTGGTGCATCGGGGGGTGTGGGACTGGCAGCCGTGGAACTGGGGAAAGCGATGGGCGCGCGGGTCATCGCCGCCGCGTCGAGCGAGGAGAAGCTGCAGGTCGCCCTGGCCCATGGCGCCGATGCCGGCGTCGCCTATGGCAGGGATGCTGTCGACCCTAAGGCATTGGCGGCACAGTTGAAGAAGGCATGCGGTCCGGACGGCGCGGACGTCGTCTATGACGCCGTGGGCGGCGCCTATTCGGAAGCGGCTTTGCGCGCCATGGCCTGGAAGGGTCGCTTCCTCGTGGTGGGCTTCCCGGCGGGGGTTGCGCGCATTCCGTTGAACCTGCCCCTGCTAAAGGGCTGCTCCGTGGTCGGCGTCTTCTACGGCTCCTTCGCGGAACGCGAACCGGAGGAAAGCCGGCGCAATAATGAGGAGCTTATGGACATGTATCGGATGGGGCTGATCCGTCCGCAGATTCATGCCCGCTTCCCCCTGGCGGAGGCTGGCGATGCGATCGCCATGCTCATGGCCCGGACGGTTAGCGGCAAGGTCGTCGTGCTCGTCCCGGAACATCCGCGCCCATAGGACGGCGCGTCAGGAGGCGGCGGATGACGATCCCGATCGCAGTGGGCGACACGACATCATTCTCCAAAACGATCGGGGAGAGCGACGTTTATCTGTTTGCCGGGATTACGGGCGACTTCGCGCCCAATCATATCGACGAAGCATATATGGCCGGCACGGCGTTCGAACGGCGGATCGCGCATGGCGCGTTGCTGGTCGGATTCATGTCGACATGTTCGACGAGGCTTTTGGAGATGGCGCGCCAGAGGGGGTCAGCCGCCCTTTCTCTGTCGCTGGGATATGACCGCATCCGCTTCCTCGCGCCGGTGTATCTGGGCGACACGATCCATCTGCAATATACGGTCTCGGCGCTGGACACCGCCCGCGGGCGCACCAGTGCCGCAATCAAGGTCAGCAATCAGAAGGGCGAGTTGGTTGCCGTCGCAACCCATCTGATAAAATGGGTGGAACCACCCGCCTGAGGGATGCCGGCGGCCGACTTCCCTGCGCGGCGACGGCAGTGACTGCACCGGTCGGCTAGCTGCGCCTGGCCTGCGATTCTACGCCTTGCTCCAGCGGAAAGCCGAACATACGGCGTTGGAGGAACGGATGCAGCAACTCACCTATTGCGGCCTTGGTGTCGAGGATGTCGCGGCGTGGACGCGCTTTGCCGTCGAGGCGCTCGGCCTTGAACTCGACGATAACGGGGACGTCCCCCGGCTGAAGATGGACAACCTCTCCTGGCGCTTCGCCCTTCACGAGAGCAAGGCGAACGATATTCTCTATGCGGGCTTCGAGTTGGACGATGCGGAGCAATTAGCGGTGCTTCGCGCGCGTCTCGACGCGGCCGGGATCGGCTGGACCGGCATGAGCGAAGCGGAATGCGTCGAACGGCAGGTCGCAGAAGGCCTCTGGCTCCGCGATCCCGATGGCCTGCGCCTCGAATTTGTCCGCGATCATGCGCGGGCGCGCACGCCTTTTGAACCCAGGAATAATCAGGGATTTCTGACCGGCCAGCAGGGGCTGGGGCATGTCGTCCTGTCCGTTGCCGATCTTGAGGAGGGCATCCGCTTCTATGAGGCGCTGGGATTGGCGGTGAGCGACTTCATCACCTTTTCGCCGGGTCCGGACATGACGCTCAGGATCGCGTTTCTCCACTGCAATGAACGGCATCATTCGGTGGCGATTGCGGCCCTGCCCGGCGGCAAGCGCCTCAACCACATCATGATCGAACTGCTGGAAGTCGACGATGTGCTGCGCGGTTATCAGCGTTGCGTGAACCTGGGATATCGGACAGGCGGGATCGGCCGCCATCCCAATGACCTGATGCTGTCCTTCTACGTCACCACGCCCGCGGGTTTCGATATCGAATATGGCTGGGGCGGACGGGCGATCGGCGACGACTGGTCCATTGCCGAATATGACCGGATAAGCCTCTGGGGTCACGAACCGGCGGCTGCCTAAAAGCTTGCGCTCTTCAATCATCTCTTTCCGCCCCGCGATAGGCGTCCGCGGTGTCGCTGCCTAATCCCTGACCCGGAAACCAACGCATGGAAATGGAATTCATGGCCACATTGCACACTAATTGCGCGCCGCCGCCCCTGCTGTGGCCGAGCGCGGACGGCGCGCAGGTGCCGTATCGCGTCTTCACCGACCAGGCGGTGTTCGAACGCGAGCAGGAGCGCATCTTTCGCGGGCGCAACTGGTCGTTCCTCGGGCTGGAGGCTGAGATACCCAAGCCCGGCGACTATAAGTCCACCTATATCGGGGACACGCCGGTCGTCGTCGTGCGCGGCAAGGATGGAGACGCGTCGGCCTGGGTCAACCGCTGCATCCACCGGGGCGCCAAGGTGTGCCGGCACGCGCGCGGGAATGTTCGCAACTTCACCTGCGTTTATCATCAGTGGCAATATGGACTGGACGGCCAGCTTCTGGGCGTTCCGTTCCGCAAGGGACTGAAGACCATGTCGGGCATGCCGGCCGACTTCGACATGGGCGAGCATCGCTTGAAAGAGGTGCGGGTGGAGGCCTATCGCGGCCTCCTGTTCGGGACGTTCCAGGCCGACACACAGCCTCTGTTCGACTATCTGGGCCCCGAGATGCGGCCATGGATCGACCGGGTCTTCCACAAGCCGGTCGTGTTTCTCGGAACGCTCCGCCAGCGCATGAAGTCGAACTGGAAACTCTATTTCGAGAATGTGAAGGATCCCTATCACGGGCATCTGCTGCATCTGTTCCATAACAGTTTCAATATCGGCCGGCCGAACATGGACGTGGCGAGCGCGCTCGACGCGCGCCACGGCCTTCATTCGGCCATCGTCGCGGTCAAGAATGAGGGCAGCAAGGACACGTCCATCTACAAGGACAATGTCGTCTCCACCTTCAAGGATGACGCCAAGCTCCAGGATCCGGAAATCGTTCGCATGCGGGAGGAATATGAGCTTCCCGTCACCAACCATATCCAGTCCATCTTTCCCTCGCTCGTGGTGCAGCAGATCCACAACACGCTGGCGGCGCGGCAGATCATCCCCAAGTCGCCCGGCGAGTTCGAACTGGTCTTTCACCTGTTCGGCTATGAGGACGACGACGAGGAATTGCGCGACATGCGCGTCCTGCAGGCCAATCTGATCGGGCCGGCCGGCTATATCTCGATGGAGGATGGCGAGGCCACGGAACTGGTGCAGGCAGCGGTATCGCCGACCGGCGGCGCGGAGGCATCGATGATGCTGATGGGGTACGGCGCTCCGGAAGGCCACGTCTCCCTGATCACCGAGGAACTGTTGCGCGCCTTCTGGCGCGGCTATCGCGCGATCATGGAGGATTGAGCCGGTGACGATGCTTTCCGACAGCTTCCTCGACCGCCTGCGCCTTGAGGAATTTTTCGCTGAATATGTGGCCTGCCTCGATGAGGTTCGGCTGGAAGAGTGGCCGGAGTTTTTCACCGAGGACGGTGTGTACGGGCTTTGGCCGCGGGAGAATGCCGACGCCGATCTGCCGGCGCCGATGTTCCTTTGCCGCAACAAGCGTCAGATGAAGGACCGCGTGACCTCCTATCGGGAGGCCAATATCTATCCCGATCATTGGAACCGGCATCTGGTGAGCGCGACGCGCATCACCCGGTCGGATGCCGACGGACTCGATGCGCAGAGCAACTACGCCGTCCTGCAGACCCGTCAGGATGGAGAAACCTTCATCTACCAGACCGGCCGATGCGCGGACCGGTTCGCGAGGGACGGCCACCGCCTGCTGCTGCGCGAGCGCAGGATCATCTACGACACCCTGGCGGTGCGGACCCTGTTCGTACTCCCGGTGTGACGCCCCGGCATCCATCGCCGCCGGGCGAGCCTATCGATCAAGATCATATGGAGAATAGGAAATGAGCCAAATCACCGAAGCTTCCAGCGAGAAGTTCGTGCAGCTGCCGAAATGGCGCATTCGTTATCATGAGGCTGGCGAAGGGCAGCCGGTCATCCTGCTTCACGGATCGGGGCCGGGCGCCAGCGCCTGGAGCAATTTCAGCCAGAATATCGAGGTTCTTGCCAGGAAGTATCGCGTCATCGCACCCGATTTCCCGGGCTGGGGCAAGTCCGACGAGTTCGATCCGGAAACCGCGAAGCGCTTTTCCGTAAACGCAGAGGTTGTCGTCGCACTGATGGACGCGCTGGACATCGGCAGGGCCGCCGTCGTTGGAAATTCCATGGGCGGGATTGCGTCCCAGATGGTCACCGCGCTCCATCCCGACCGGGTTACGCACTGCGTCACCATGGGCGCGCCTGCGCCTGGCGGTTCCCAGCCCTTCTATCAGCCCAACGGATTGACGGAAGGCCTGAGGATCCTGTTCGAGGCCTATCGGACGCCCACACAGGAAAATGTCCGACGGCTGGTCGAGATCATGGTGTTCGACAGCAGCTTTGCGACGGACGGCCTGATCAAGCAGCGCACCGAAAATGCGCTCGCCAACCAAAATCACCTGACCAATTTCCTGAAGGGCCTGGCGACGATGCACATCGACGCCGTGGGCCAGGATGACATGGTGCACGCGCTGGAGAAATCATCGGTGCCGGCGCTGATCATGCATGGCCGCGACGATCGCGTCGTTCCGGTCGAGCACAGCCTGCGCACAGCGGCCCTGATGCCGAACGCGTCCCTTTTGGTTTTCAATCGGTGCGGCCACTGGGCACAGCTGGAACATGCCGCTAAGTTCAATGCGCTACTCGATGGTTTTCTGTCGGGAACTACGGTCTGAGAAGTAAAAGGGAGAAAGGCATGGCATCGTCCTCCAACCGCCAATGGTTGCTGCGCAGGCGTCCAGAAGGTCAGCTGCGCATGGACGATGTCGAGCTGGCGGACGGCGACCAGGATGTGCGCCCGCTCCGCGACGGCGAAATCCGGGTCCGCAACCTGCTGTTTCTCTACGCGCCGACCATGCGCAACTGGATGGAAGCGCCTGGCAACAGCCTCTATCCCTCCATTCCCCTCGGTTCGCCCGTCAAAGCGCTCGCTGCTGGTCGGGTCGTTGACTCTCGGGATGACCGTTTCGCGGTGGGATCGCGCGTGGTCTCGCTCAGCTGCTGGAGCGACTATGACATCATCGATACGGCGCGCACACCACCGCAACCGATCGCCGATGGGATCACGGCAATTGAGGCGGTGGGCGTTTTTGGCCTCAATACGCTGACCGCCTATTTTGGCCTGATGCGGGTCGGACAGCCGGTGGCCGGCGAAACGCTCGTCGTATCGGCGGCGGCCGGATCCACCGGATCGATCGCCGCGCAGATCGGACGGATCAAGGGCTGCCGGGTGATCGGCATTGCTGGGGGCAAGGACAAATGCGCCTGGCTGATCGAGAAATGCCGTCTTGACGGGGTCATCGATTATCGCTCGGAAAATGTGGCGGAAGCCCTGCACGCCCTCTGCCCCAATGGCATAGATATCTTCTACGACAATGTGGGCGGAGATATTCTCCAGGCCGCCGTCGACCAGATGGCCCGGTTCGGGCGCATCGTGCTGTGCGGACAGATCGGGGGCTATAATGAAGGCGGCCCGGTGCCAGGCTTCACCAACATGATGAGGCTGATCTATGGCAGCATCCGGGTGCAGGGATTTCTCTACAGCGACTATCTGGCGGACATACCCAAGGCGCTGGAGGACATCATTCCCTGGGTTCGATCCGGGGAAATCGTCACGCGGCAGGATATACGATCCGGTTTCGACAACCTGCCGCTCAACTTCAACGCGCTATTCGACGGAAGCAATCAAGGCACGCTTCTCGGCGTCATCCATGAGGATGCTTTTGCTTCGCGTTGAGCGCAGACCCATCGGCGGCGCGCCCGCATTCCAGTTCTGAAGGACGTTTCATCCATGCCTGACATTGTGCTTTGCGACGTGATCGACCGGGTCTGCACCATCACCCTCAATCGCCCCGAGAAGCTGAACGCTCTCAATGTCGAAAGCTTCCGGCAAATCGGGGCGCTGCTCGACAACCTCGACCTGGCCAGCGTCGATTGCGTCCTCCTGAAAGGGACGGGCCGCAGTTTTTGTGCAGGGCATGATCTTGGCGATCTGGCGAGCGGCAGCGAAGCAGGGCTGGTCGAGCGCCTTGAAGCCGGCGTCATCGAACGGTTGGCCACCCTCCCCGTCCCGCTTGTCGCGGTGGTGCAGGGCCATTGCTATACGGGCGGACTTGAGCTTGTCCTTGCGGCAGACATCATCATCGCATCGGCCGATGCGAAATTCGCGGACACCCATGCAAAGTGGGACCTCGTGCCGGTCTGGGGCCTGACCCAACGCCTGTGGCGGCGTGTCGGTCGCTCGAAGGCCCTTGAGATGATGTTCGCATCGCGTACATACAGCGGCGCCGAGGCGCTCGCGATGGGACTGGCCAATCTCTGCGTGCCGAACGACCAGCTCGAGGCTGAAGTGGCGCGGTTCTGCAGCGACATTTGCGCGAACAGCAGCCGCTCGACCCGCGCTATGAAAAAGATGGTCGCCGACACCGACGGCCTGCCGCTCGCGGCGGGTCTCGCCTGGGAATTATATCACAGCGAGGGTCACGGACCCGACATGCAGGCGCGCATAACCGCCGCCAGAAAATAGACGACTGCGAAGCTGGCCTTCCGACGCCTCGGGAAGCGGGAGAGAAATATGGCCCCTTATCATTTCGACCTGTCGAACCGCACCGTGCTGGTGACGGGGGCTTCGTCGGGGGTCGGCCATCATTTCGCGAAGGTGCTGGCCGCCGCCGGCGCGAAGGTCGTCCTGGCGGCGAGACGCACCGAGCGCCTGGAGGCCTTGCAGGCCGCCATCGTGGCGGAGGGTGGCAGCGCGTTCAGCGTGGCCATGGACGTGGTGGACGAAACCTCGATCATCGCTGGCTTCGACGCGGGCGAGCGCGCGTTCGGGGCCATCGACAGCGTGGTGGCGAATGCGGGCATTGCCTGCCCCGGCGCAGCGTTGGACCTGTCGATCGCCGATTTCGACGCGACGCTCGCCACGAACCTGCGCGGCGCCTTCCTGACGGCGCGCGAAGGCGCGCGCCGCATGATCGCCAGCGGCGCGCCCGGTCGGGGTCACGGTCGGATCCTGCTGATCTCGTCGATCACGGCCCATGACGTCACCCCCCAGATGTCAGCCTACTCCGCCAGCAAGGCCGCCGTCACCCAATTGGGCCGCGTGCTGGCCAGGGAGTGGGCGGACCAGGGCATCAATGTCAACATTCTCGCGCCGGGCTACATGAAGAGCGAAATGACCCAGGCTTTGTGGAGCCACGAGAGCGGCAAGCACCTTCTCGCCACCTTTCCGCGTCGGCGCATCATGACGATCGACGCCCTTTCTCCCCTGCTCCTCTATTTGTCATCCGACGCGAGCCTGGAAGTGACGGGGTCGGTTTTCACTGTCGAAGACGGTCAAACATTGTGAAGGGGAAGCCGATGCGTTCAGCGACGCGCATCGGCACTTTCGCATGCGAGCCGCGCGAGCGCAGGAAAGACCTTGGCGCGCTCCCTGGCATGGGCTGACGCCGCCGTTCCGCGAATGACGCGGCCCTTGATGCCATGAAAAATCGCGGCCAGACGGAAGAAGTTGAACGCTATATAGAACTCATAGTCCGGGATCGACGTGCGGCCCGTGCGACGGCAATAAGCGGCGATATAGTCGGCTTCGGACGGGATGTTGAGCGCCGCCAGATCTGCCCCGGCCAGCCCCGCGACGATCTCGGGCGGCATGCGATACATGATCGCGTGGTTGGCGAAATCTGCGAGCGGATGGCCCAGCGTCGACAACTCCCAGTCGAGGATCGCGGCTACCTTGGGCTCGGTCGGGTGAAAGATCATATTGTCGCAGCGGAAGTCGCCGTGGATGATGGCGGCTTCGTCATCCTGTGGAATATGGGCCGGCAGCCATTCGATCATCCGGTCCATGTCCGGATCGCGTCCGGCATCGGCATCCTCGAGATATTGCCGGGTCCAGCGCCCGATCTGGCGGGCGAAGTAATTGCCCGGCTTTCCATAGTCGGCAAGCCCGACGGCGTTGAGGTCGACCTGGTGGAGCCGTGCGATCGCTTCGTTCATCGCGTCGAAATAGGCGGGTCGATCGTCGCGAGGGACCTCGGGGAATGTCGCGTCCCAGAAGTTGCGCCCCTCCACCATGTCCATGACGTAGAACCAGGTGCCGATCACCGAGTCGTCCGTGCAGAGGGCATGCACATGGGGCACAGGGACGTCCGTCTTTCCCAGCGCCGAAAGGACCCGCGCCTCGCGGTCCACCGCATGAGCGCCCTGCAATATCCGACCCGGAGGCTTGCGTCGCAGCACATAATTGCGGGCGGGTGTGACAAGCTTATAAGTGGGATTGGACTGCCCGCCCTTGAACTGCTCGACCAGCAAGGGGCCGGAATAGCCGGCGACATTCGCCTCCATCCAGCGTATGAGCGAGGCTTCGTCGAACACATGCCCTGCACGCACCGAGGTGGTCCCCGCATGGGATTGCGCTGCGGTCCCGGTCATGAATTGACCGCCTTCCAGTCGCGCTTGATCTTCTTGGCGAGCGACCATTTATGGACCTCGGTCGGGCCGTCGTAGATCCGGAACGCCCGGATTTCGCGAAAGACCTGCTCGACGATGGTGTCGTCGGTGACACCCGTGCCGCCCATCACCTGCACGCAGCGGTCGGCGACGCGCATCAACGCTTCCGATACCGCCACCTTGGCCATCGAGCTTTCGACGGTGCCGAGCGAGCCGGAGTCCAGGATGTCGGCGCACCAGTCGATCGTCAGTTCCGACTGCTTCAGATCAATGAGATTGTCGGCCAGTATGAAACCGACGCCTTCATGGTCGATGAGGGCCTTGCCGAAGGCATGGCGACGATTGGCATAATCGGATGCTATTTCATTCGCTCGCAGGCAGGCGCCAAGCCACCGCATGCAATGCGAAAGCCGCGCAGGACTCAAACGCACCTGCGCATAGGCAAAGCCTTCGCCGCTCTGTCCCAGCATCTGGTCTGCCGGGACGCGTAAATTATCGATGGTAATCACGGCATGACCGCCGGGCATCGAATTGTCGATGGTGTTGGGCACCCGATCGATCCGGATCGCCGGATTGGGCAGGTCGACGAGGAACATGCATGCGCCCTCGGCAGATTTCGCCATGACAATCCCGATCTTCGCGCCTTGGGCGCCGGTGATGAACGCCTTGCGACCATTGATGACCCAATGGTTTCCATCCGGGACTGCCGTCGTTTGCATCATGGACGGATCGGAACCGGCGCCATTTTCGGCGGCCGGTTCGGTCATGAAAAAGGCCGATCTTGCCCGTCCCTCGACAAGGGGCGCCAGGAAACGCTGCTTGATTTGCGGACTACCTACCCGGCCGAGCAGGTACATATTGCCTTCGTCCGGCGCATTTGTATTGCAAGCAAGAGGTCCAAGCGGGGAAAGCCCCGACTTCTGGAGGACAATCGCCGTTTCTCGCTGAGAAAGGTGCCGGCCATCAGCAAGTATGTGAGGGGTCAGCACACCGGCGGATCGCGCCTTTTCCCTTAGCTCGACAATCAACTCGTCGGTGGGCGCATTATGATGATCGCGTCGCGGATCCCGCTCATAGGGCACGACGACATCGCGAACGAACCGTTCCACCCGCGCGGCAATTTCGACGGCTGCTTCAGCGCCAATGCCGGTCATCGCACACCCGCGGCAATAGCCGGGACAAATATTGTACTAAGCATTTCCCTCCCCTTGATGACGGACGCAGGTCGGTCTGGTCTGGGCGTCAGACTAGGCAAAGAAGCTGGTGTCTGCGAGCGCGCGAGCGCAAGAGTTGAAGCCTTCCCGCAATGCAATCCTGTGGGCAAATGGCGATCGCCAGAAATCCGTCGGGACCGCTAACAGGCATGCAGCATGGTACTCGATGGGCTCTGCCCGAAGCGATCCTTATAATCCTTGGAAAAGCGGCTTAGATGGTCATAGCCGACGCCCAGGGCTATGCGGGTGACGTTGTTGCCGTCATCGCGGGCCCTTTTCAGCTCCTCATGCGCGACGTTCAGACGAACCTGCCGCAGATAGTTCATCGGCGTCGTACCGCGCCAGCGCCGAAAACCATAGTAAAGAGATCTGGAGCTCACCCCCGCTACGACGACGAGGTCTTCAATCTCTACCCTGTTGCGCAAATTCGCCCGGATAAAGTCTTCGGCTCGCTTCACATAATAGGGAGCAGCCGCCGTTGCGGGCAAATTGAGCTCATCACTATAATTATGCCGCAATGCCCCGAGGAAGGCGACCAGCAGATTACGTTCGAAAGCGCGGGCGATGCGCCATTGGCCGAGCACCGGATTTTGCGTGAAGTCGCGCCATACCGATTGCGTGACGGCGCTGAGCGCCTGCGCAATCAGCCGGTCATGCACGGCGGATTCGAATATCAGCGGCTCCCCGCATTCATGCCCCAGCTCTGCCGCCAAAACCCGTTCGAGCGTGGCACGGTCGACCTGGACCATGATCTGCGAGCAATGCCCGTTCCACCGTTTATAGGCCTGCTGCCGAGGATTGAGCACGAGGAGTTCGCCGGGCGCTGCAATGGTTCTCAACCCCCCGCTCTCGATGCTGCACACGCCGCTCAGCGGAAACTGGAACATGAAATGATTATTGTCACTTGGCCTGTCGATCCAGAAGTCGCTTCCACATGTCAGCCTGACCATGTCGAGGTTGGTGTGTTCGAGCGAGCATCTCCAGACTGCAAGGTCAACGGGGGCGTTGTTTTTCATCGGCCGAAGCGTGTGAAAACTTCCGATCGATACGTAATGGGCGCTTTCCTCAAGATCGCAGGTGGCGAAGGTCGCCGCACGCTGAGAGGGTGGGAAACTAGCCGCTTCAAGGACCATTTCGTTCATCTGCATCCTCCTGGCGCCGCCGTGTCAATGCGTTTCACCGCCTTGACGACGAGCGCAGCTTTTAATCATCATGCCTCCGCGGTTGAAGGGCCATGTAACTCATTTACGCAATGATTGCACTCTGGACGCAATCTTGTGGGACCTGGTCAGGCGCGAGCGTGGGGAGCGGTCGAGCATTCGGCGTGACACAAACGCGTTCGCTTCGCGCCGTACCTTTCCACCGGCCTTGACGCGACGACGTTCAGCCCCGACCCATTCTTTCTTGCGCTACAGTGCGACAGGCTGCGCCGATTGTGTAGAGGCCTACCGGCGAACATGATCATCTGTGCCCGTCAACCGCTGCCGCGAAGGAAAACAGCCCGCGGTTTGCAAAGGGGAAGGTTAAGAATGATGCTTGCCAGAAGGAAGATGGGACGCCTGTTGCTAGCCGGGTCGGCTCTCGGATTTTTCAGCAGCCAGGCGGTCGCGCAAGGGCAGACGGTTGCAGACCCCACCAACAAGACCGCTGCGCTGGATGAGATTGTAGTCACTGCGCAAAAACGGTCCGAGCGCTTGCTCGACGTGCCCCTCTCGGTCACTGCCGCAAGCGGCGAACAGCTTGCGAAGCAGGGTGTGACCCAGACAGCGCAACTCGCCAAGCTCGTGCCTGGCTTTACCTACCAGGAGTCGAACTACGGCACGCCCATCTTCACTATTCGCGGTGTCGGTTTCCAGGATGGGTCCTTCGGGGCGGGGCCGACGGTCACGACCTATATCGATCAGGTGCCCTTGCCATACCCGTTGCTTACGCGCGGCGCAGCGCTCGACCTTGAGCGGGTGGAAGTTCTGAAGGGCCCGCAAGGCACGCTGTTCGGCCAGAATTCGACGGGCGGCGCGATCAACTATATCGCGGCCAAGCCGACATCCGATCTCTCCGCCGGCATGACGGTGGGCTACGGGCGGTTCAACGACGTGTCCGCGGAAGCTTTCGTCAGCGGACCGCTCACCAGCACCCTACGGGCTCGCGTGGCGCTTCGCAGCGAATTTGCCGACGGCTGGCAACGCAGTCTGACCCGGCCGGGCGATCGTTTCGGGAAGAAGGAATTCTACAACGGCCGTCTGTTGCTCGACTGGACGCCCAACGATCGTTTGAGCTTCGTCCTGAACGTCAGCGGCTGGCAGGACAATTCCGAGGTTGCAGCAGGCCAGTTCCAACAATTTGCGCCGCTGGTGCCCGCAAATCCCTTTACCCAATTCATCTATGACGACCTGTCCACAGCGCCGGTCGCGAACCGTAATGCGCGAGACGCTGATTGGACACCGGGCACCGGGCATCAGGACAACACATTCTATCTCGTGTCGTTGCGCGGCGACTGGAGCATCTCCGATCAAATCACGCTGACCTCGGTCACGGCCTATTCCAAGCTTGTGGCGCATTCGCCATTCGATCCGGACGGCGTAGCACTGGACAATTTCCGCAATGTGGTGCGCGACGGCCTGCTTACATCCTTCTCCCAGGAGCTTCGTCTCGCAGGCACGATGGGGCCGCTGAAATGGATGCTGGGCGGCAATTATCAGCGCGACATCGCAAACCAATATACGCTGCTGATCGATGACGCCACGAATGGCGTTCTGCCGACGCCCACGGGGCCTGTCTATCAGGATGAATCGGCCTACATCTTCAACCAGCAGCCGACCTTCAAATCCGTGTTCGGCAGCCTGGACTATGCGCTGACGGACCAGCTGACGGTGCAGGGTTCGATCCGCTACACCGACCATGACCGTCATTTCGTGGGCTGCATCATGGATGCGCCGGTCGGACCGCGCGGCACTGCGACGGTCGGCCAAGGCTTTCTGGGGCTCTCGCAGATCCTGTCCGGCAGTCCCTCGACGATCGGGCCCGACGGGTGTCTGACCATGAACGACACGACTTTCAAGCCCGAGAAAACCCTCCGGCGGCTGAAAGAGGACAATGTCGCCTGGCGCGGCAGCATAAACTGGAAGCCGGATCGCGACAGCTTGCTCTACGCCAGCGTCACGAAGGGGTATAAAGCCGGTAATTTCGCGACAGCACCTGGCGTTCTGGCGTCAGAATTCGACCCGATCCAGCAAGAGTCCATCCTTTCCTATGAGGTCGGCGCCAAACATTCCTTCAATCGCCGGATCGACGTTTCGGGCGCGGTCTATTATTATGATTACAAGGACAAACAACTGCTCGGTGTGGCTACCTACCCCGTTTTCGGCAATCTCCCGAAGCTGGTGAACATTCCCAAGTCCCGTGTCTGGGGCGCTGAACTGGAAGTGACCGCGCGACCGATCGAACACCTGCGCATCCAGGGCGGCGTCAGTTATGTAAACTCCCGGGTGAAGCAAGACCCGGCGATTCCGCTCGACCCATACGGCACCCCCACATCCTTTGTCGGCGAACCGTTCCCCAACACGCCCAAATGGCAGATCGTCGGAGACGCCGAATATGGCATTCCGCTTTCAGCAACCGCGCAAGCCTTCGTGGGCGGATCGGCAAGCTATCGCAGCAAGAGCAACGCGGCCTTTGGCGAGCGTTCCGAATTCGCACTGCCAAGCTATACCTTGATCGACCTGCGCGCAGGCGTGGAATGGGACAAATGGCGTCTGCAGGTCTGGGGCCGGAACATCACCAACAAATATTATTGGGTGAACGTTTCGCATATTCTCGACACGGTCGCCAGGACTGCCGGTATGCCGGTCACATACGGCGCTACCCTAGGCTATCGTTTTTAAGGGGGGAGCCGGTGACATGACCATGCGGATGGAAGGTTTTTCCGATAGGGTGGCCATTGTCACCGGCTCGAGCGAAGGAATCGGTTTTGCTATTGCAAAGGCGCTCGTTGAGAACGGCGCGAAGGTTCTGTTGGTAGCGCGCCGGGAAGATCCGTTGATGAAGGCGGCAGAAATGCTCGGCTCCAGCGCCAGCTGGCTGTCGATCGATATCACCCAGGATCGCGCGCCTCAGCAGATTGTCGAAAAAGCACGAGCGGACCATGGCGGCATCGACTTTCTGGTCAACAGCGCCGGCGTCAACCTGCTTGGCACCCTGGAGAGCACCGGCCTCCCCGACATGCGGCAAATGGCGGCGCTGAACCTTTTCGCACCTTGGCTGATCACCCAGGCGGCCCTTCCCTATCTGGTGGATCGGCCGGGGGCAGCAGTACTCAATGTCTCCTCGGCAGGCAGCCGCAAGCCAACCCTGGGCGAAGGTTTCTACGCAGCGACAAAAGCCGCGCTGAACTATCTTACGAGCGTCTGGGCGCTGGAACTGGCGGACCGCGGCATACGGGTCAACGCCATTGCACCGGGCGGCAGCGACACCCCGCAATTCAACAGGGCCGCCGCGGGTTTTCCAGGCGCCCGAGAGATGGTCGCAAACGCGCATCTCATCAAGCGGATTGCGGACCCAAGTGAACTGATCGGAGCGGCGCTATTATTGCTTTCGCCCATCGCCGGCAGTTTCATGACGGGATCTCTTATCGAGGTCGACGGGGGCTATCACGTCACATGAGCAGGTAGCCCGACCAATTCACCGAACACGAAGCGAATTAACGACGCCAAAATCAATTTCGGAGCCCGAAGATGCAAGCAGTACAAGCCGCCAATACCCAAGGCCAGCCCGAATCCGGCAGCATGTGGGGCAAAAATCCGCTTCTTGAGGGCTTGGACGGCAGGGCGCTTGAGCTGGTCAACGCCGCAGAGGCGCTCGTGCCGATGCTCGAAGCGCGCGCGGATGACGTGGACCGCTCCGGACATGTCGCGCCGGAAACGTTCCAGACACTCTCCGACGCCGGCTTCATTCGGCTGTTCGTTCCCAAACGTTACGGCGGCGAGGAACAGTCCCTTCAGGCGCAGTTGGCGATCAGTGCGACTTTGGGGCGGGGATGTGGCTCGACAGCCTGGATGACCCAGATCGTCTCGGGGTCGTCCATGATGCTCAGTCTGTTCAGCGAAGAGGCGCAGAAGGAAGCCTGGGGCAACAACCCGAGTGCCGGCGCCTGTGCTTCGCAAAGCAGGGCAAGCAAGGTCGAGCGTGTCGACGGCGGCTATCAGATTACCGGCAGTTGGAGCTATCTCTCGGGCGTCGAACATGCTGGTTGGGCCATGCTGCACTTCATCGCCAATCGTCCGGGGCCGGTCATATTATTGGCGCTCGTTCCGGTCGCCGATGGTCGCCTCGAACAGACCTGGAATGTCGTCGGCATGCGGGGAACAGCCAGCAACACCCTCCACCTCCAGGACTATTTCGTACCCGATCACCGCATCCTGTCCATCGAGGAGGCGCTGTCGGGCAATCCCGCAACGCCCTTCCGCAACGACCGGCTGTCGAAGGTCACCTACGGCCCTGCTGTCGAGATAGGACTGTTGGGATCGTCCCTGGGCGTGACGCAAGCCGCACTCGATTATGTTCTGAGCAAGGCGCCCAAGCGGTCGATCCAATATAGCATCTACACCGCCCAGACCGAGTCTCCCGGCTTCCAGGTCCAACTGGCGGAAGCCGCGATCAAGTTCACCACGGCACGCCTTATCGCGGCGGACAGCGTCCGCGAAGTGGATCATGCCGCAGCCCAAGGATATCAGATCGACTACGCCAACCGGACCCGGATACGAGCGGCGATCGGCCTGGCGGGCCGTCTGCTGCGGGATGCGGTGCACATCCTGACCCAGGCGCACGGGACGTCGACCTTTGCCGAAGTCAATCCGCTGCAGCGGTTGTGGCGCGACGTGAATGTCGCGACCAGCCACGGCATGACCACCGAGATGTTCGGCTACGAACTCTATGGCAAGGCGCTGATCGGCAGCGATGTGCGCCTCGCACCTTTGGTGTGAGCTATGGACCTGGTCACGGAAGCTGCCACGCCTCAAGGCTGACATCACCGAACGCCCTCGGCCAAGCCAGGCGCAGCCTTGCAGGCAACACTCAGTCATGTCGCTACGGGGTTAGCGCCGTTCCGCGCGATCATGTCTAAAGGCCGAAAGGAGAAGCGGAATGATTTCTGACAGCATCGAGGGCAAGTGGATCGATACTTTCGTCAAACTGTTCCAGGCAAGCGAAGTCCGCGCGGGAGAGTCGGCGGCGATCCTGTCCGAAACCCTGTCGCGCCAGCAAAATGTCAAGTTGGCTGAACTTGCCCTGCATCAGCTTGGGGCCAAGCCGTTTCACGTCGTCATTCCCACCCCGCGTCAGTCTGTCGATGTGGTCGTGCGATCCACGGGCGCTTCGGATGCGTTGCGTGGACAGAAAGCGGCGCTTCAAGCTCTCGCCAACGCCGATTTCGTCGTCGACATGACCGTGGAGCTGCTGCTGCATGCGCCGGAATTGCCCCAGATTCTGGCTGGTGGCGCTCGGCTGCTCTGCGTCAGCAACGAGCATCCCGATATACTGGAACGGATTCGATATGACCCCCGGTGGCAGGAGCGCGTCATGGCCGGCGTCCAACTGCTCCAGCAGGCGTCGGTCATGCGCGTGACCTCCGCTGCGGGCACCGACCTGACGGTGCGGATCGATGGCGCCCGGCCGATCGGGAGCTGGGGCAATGCCGCGCCTCCCCATAATGCGGGTTCCGCACCCGGGGCGCTGATTGCCTTCTACCCCAATGCCGGGACGGTGAACGGGCGTGTCGTGCTCAACCGAGGCGATGTGAATCTCACCTTCAAACGGTATCTCGAAAACCCGATCGCTCTCACCATCGAGGATGACTATGTCACCGACATCGAAGGCGATTCCTTCGACGCCGATTTGATGCGCTCCTATCTCTCGGCCTGGGGCGACCGTGAGGCCTATGCCGTTTCGCACCTCGGCTGGGGCATGACGCCGGGCGCGCGGTGGGACTCCCTCATCATGTACGACAAGGGCGATGTGAACGGGGCCGAATTGCGGGCGTTTGCCGGCAATTTCCTGCTGTCGACCGGTGCGAACGAAGCGGCCGGGCGTCATACCCTGGGGCATTTCGATATCCCGATGCGCGGCTGCACGATCCGCCTGGATGATAGGGTCGTCGTAGATCGCGGCAATTTGCAGGCGCCGCTGGCCTATTGAGTTGGGGGGGGGGTGAACTCGTGGCGCCTTGACGGTGCCACGAGTTCGTCGCGGCCAGTCATCTGGCCCGTCCCACGAAGAATGACGGAGCCGGGATGAGCCCTGTGCTCGGAGGAGGAATGGATGCCGGACGAAACGGGCAAAAACGACCTGGGCGTCGATCATTATATGGGCTTCAAGATTTCGGAGATCTGGGCCGCCCTGGACCCAAAGATCACCATTCCCGACTGGCAGGCGCAAGTCTCGAAATATGCGGAGCATAACGATGCGGCCCGGCGCGTCAGTTCGCCGCAGACGTTTCGCTATGCAGATCATGATCGCGGCGAACTGGATCTTTACGACAAGGACGTTCCGGCCGGTGCGCCGGCTCTCATCTTCTTTCACGGCGGTGGCTTCAGCCTCCTCGACAAGGAGTCGATGGCCTTCGCTGCCCCGGCCTTCAATGCCGCCGGCATCGCCTATATCTCGCCGGGTTATCCTCTTGCCCCAAGCGTATCCCTTGCCGAGCTTCTGGCCGCGACGCAGCGCGCCGCCAAATGGATCTACGAAAATGCGCAGCTGTTGGGGATCGATCGCGAGCGCATCTATGTCAGCGGCGGGTCTGCCGGCGGCTTCATCAGCGCCTACCTGCTGACGACCGACTGGACGGAATTCGGCCTGCCCCGCAGCATCTTCAAGGGCGGCATGCCGCTCAACGGAGTTTTCGACGCCACGCCGTTATTCCTGTCTGAAGGCTGGGAGTATCTGGGCATCAGGCCCGACGAGGTGGAAGCTTTGTCGCCCCTCTCCCGCGTCGACAAGCTCGTGGATCCCGTTCTCGTCGGACGGGCGCAAGACGAACCGCCCCTGACGCATTTGAGCAGCGAACAGTTCGCCGAGGCGGCCCGCGGAAAAGGCCTGCTGGTGGATAATTATGTCGCTCCAGGCACCAATCATTTCACCATGGTCCTGGACCTGGCTGATCCGCAATCGGCGCTGTTCAGGAAGATGGCGGGCATGATCGGGGCCAGCGCCGGTCGAGATGAGGGCCGCTGACCGCCTCAAAGGCGAGCGCTCCCCGGCTCCCTTTTTTCGACAACAGCCTTGGCCAGCTGAGCTGGAGGTCCGGGACGGTGCCGGAACGCTCAATATTCGAAAGATTTGATGATGGATGTAGAAATCAAGTCTCCTACCGCTGCGCCCGGCGCGCCCGACAGGGTCATCTCGCGCGCCCGCCTTCAGTCGCTTTCGGCGATGCTTCGGCGGTCTGCGCGGCGACACGGCAGGAAGACTGCGGTCATCTGCGGTGACGTCGAGTGGAGCTACGAGGCATTCGACAGGATCGTTGACAATCTGGCGCACGGGCTTCGCGCCGCTGGCGTCCATTCCGGTGATCGCATCGCAATTCTGGCGCGCAACAGCCACGCCTTCCTTGCCCTGCGCTTTGCCATCGCGCGGGCGGATGCGGTTCTTGTGCCCATCAACTTCATGCTGAACCCGATGGACGTTGAGTATATTCTCGAACATTCGGGCGCACGCTTCCTCTTTGTCGATCGCTCCACGCTCCCGATCGCGGAGAAAGCGGCGCCGGCTTCGCTGGAGCGGATGATCGGCATTCCCGGTGAGATTGACCCCGCTCCGGAAGGGTTGCACTCCTGGGAAACCCTGATGGGCGAGAGCGAACCCGTTGCGGAAACGCGCGGCGGGGACGATCTGCTTCAGATCATCTATACCAGCGGAACCGAAGCGCGGCCCAAGGGCGCCATGCTCTCGCACAGTTCCGTCCTGTGGCAATATCAAAGCGTCGTCGTCGACTGCGAATGGACCGCCGATACCGTGGCACTTCATTCGATGCCGCTTTTCCACTGTGCGCAGCTCGACAATATGATCGGACCGGCCTTGCAGGTTGGCGCGACCAACATCATCACGGGAACCCCGACGGCGGAGAATATCCGCGGCCTCCTTGCAAGACATCGGGTCACGTCATTCTTCGCGCCGCCCACGGTCTGGATATCCCTCCTCCGCATGCCAGAGCGAAGGCCGGGCGATCTGCCGGCGCTCGCCAAAGGCTATTATGGCGCGTCGATCATGCCCGTGGAAATCCTGCGCGAAATCCACGCCTGGCTGCCGGGCCTGCGCCTCTGGAACCTCTACGGACAAACCGAGATCGCGCCCTTGGCGACGGTGCTGTTTCCCGAAGAACATGCTGCCCATCTTGGTTCCGCGGGCCGGCCGACGCTGCATGTCGAAACGCGCATCGTCGACGACGAGATGAAGGATGTGGCTGTCGGAGAGATCGGGGAAATCGTGCATCGCTCCCCTCAACTTCTGACCGGCTATTGGAACGATCCGGAGCGCACGGCCGAGGCATTTGCAGGCGGGTGGTTCCACAGCGGCGACCTCGCGCGCGCGGACGCGGACGGTTTTATCACCGTCGTCGATCGCAAGAAGGACATGATCAAGTCGGGTGGCGAGAATGTTTCGTCCCGCGAGGTGGAGGAAGCGCTGTATCTTCATCCCGCCGTGTCGGAAGCTGCCGTGATCGGCGTGCCCGACCCGAAATGGATCGAAGCGGTGACGGCGGTCGTTGTCCTGCGCGCAGGCTTCGCGGTGGATGAGGGCGAAATTTTGCAGCATTGCGCGGCAAGATTATCGCATTTCAAAGCGCCCAAGAAAGTCCATTTTCAGAAGACTTTGCCGAGAAATGCCAGCGGGAAGATTCTGAAGCGCGAATTGCGCGACCATATCGCCAATGGTCAAAGCACGAATGACATCCGGCTGACGGACTGAGGCCCGAACCCTTCAGTCACGATGTTCGGACCTCGCAGGTGGGCTGGAATACTGACTATTGATCGCCGCTGCTTACCTTCGAAAGGCGCGGCGGGCACACGCTTCTCCCGCGCCTTCAAGAAGACAGTGCAACGCGGCGCCGGGTAAAGCCGCCCGACGCCGCGCTGCCTGTCACAGCAGATAGCCGATGCCCCAGAGCGGATCGTCGGAGTTGAGAAGGCGGATTTCCTTGTATGCCAGCGCAAGTCCCGCCTCCGTCCGCCTGATCCGGTAGAGATTCTCCGACGCAAGGATGCGCGTCCGCTCGAACTTATATTCGACGATGTGCTGCACGCCACGCACAGTCAGGTCGTCGCCCTCGCCCCGGACCGTCACGAAGCGGGAAACCGTCCGTGCGGTGCGCGCCGAGGGAGCGGAGGACATGGCGAAGCCGCTGCGCAGGCGCTTCACCCGCGCTTCCCGCATGACGGCATCGTCATAGGCGATGTTGAGCGCGTCGATCGGATCGACCGCCTCGTCCTGTTCGATCGGGATGACGTAGCGGCCGTCCGCCGTCCACAAGGCGAGCCAGGCCTTGTAGTCATGCCGGTCGAGCATCTCCGCCTCGCGCCAGATGAATTCCGCCGCCTGCTGAAGAGAGATGCCGCCCGCAGCGACGGGTGATTGCGCCAGTTCGGTCGTGCTCATGCGGTCATCATCCTCTTCCACATCTGATAGGCGGCGCGCATGCCCGTTTCGGCGCTGACGTCGGTCACATTGCTGCCCGCGTCATGACCGATCAGTGGGTCGACGCCCCGGTTGACCATGATCCAGACATCATCGCCGGCCTGTGCGCCGCGCTGTACCCGCTCCCAACCTTCGGCATCGTCGGGCGATCCGAAGCCCATCGGTCCCTGGAAATGCTCATGCAACCGCATGCGCATGCGGTTGCCGGCTTCCGATCCGCCTTCCATGCCGATGGCAATGTGCCGGATCTCCGTCTCCTCGACCGAAACGGGACGCAGCACCCGGAAAAAGGCCATGGAGCAGGCCACATTGGGAAAGAGGTTAAGGTTGAAACCGGTGCCGCCGACCGCCCGACAGATGCGGCGGACCTCTTCTTCAGAGCGCCCCTCCGCGCGCAGCTCCTCGGCCAGTTCGCTGAAGCGGTCCTGGATCGGCGCGTCGAGATTATCCTCCAGATCAACCAGATCCGGAATCATCACCATGACGCTGTGGCCGTTGCCCAGGTCTTCGACCCAGCCGCCCTGCCCCAGCACGTCGAACACATTCTCGGTCTCGGCGTCCAGCGAATCGAGGAAGGTCTTGTGCACGATCGGGAAGTGATAGGCGTCCGTCGTGTTCTCCAGCTGAATTTTCCAGTTGCCCCGGAACCGGAACTGATGCTCGCCCAAAGTAGTGACCGGGTGGCCGGCGCCCTGCTTCATGAACAGGTCCATCCACTTCCTCGCGGGCCCCAGGAAATCGACCAGCGGCTCGATATCCTCACGGAAGGTCGCGAAGATCATGCCCTGATACTCCTCGACCCGCAACGAGATCAGCGGAAAGTCGTCCTTGTCGAAATCACCGCCATAGACGGTCTGGTGCGGCACGGCGCGCAGCTTGCCGTCGATATTGTAGCTCCAGCCATGATAGGGGCACACAAACACCGCGCTCCTGCCCTTGCGCTTCTCGCAGATCGTGGCGGCGCGGTGCCGGCAGCGATTGAGGAGGACGTGGAAGCGATTGTCCTTGTCGCGGGTCACGATGACCGGCTGGCGCCCAACGAAGGATGTCTTGTAGCTGTTGGGCGTCGGCACCTCACTGGCATGGGCAACCCAGACCCAGACATTCTTGAAGATGCGCTCCATCTCATCCTCGAAGATCGCGGCATCCCTGTAGAGGGACGTGTGCACGCGATCGTCGAGCACGAGCCCGGCATAGTCCCGGGCTTCCCCGGCGGTCACTGTCATTGTCATTCTCCTCTTGCCTCCGGCACCGGCACGGGCGCTGGGTCGTCCCAGCGATCGACCGGCCGGCTGAACAGATTCTCGGTCTCGAAACGGGCTATGCGCCACCGCCCCTCCTCCACGCGGAACCCCACCTCCAGACGGGCGGCGCGCAGATCGCAGCGGCCGTCCGCATAGGTTGAGGTCTGCAGCAGCATCCAGCAGCCCGTGGCGTGATCGCCATCGACCGCGATCGTTTCGGATGTCAGGAAATGGGCGTTCATCGCGAAGTGCGGGACGGGTCGACGATAGCTGTCGAGCATGGCGACGATCGCATCGCGCCCCGCATGGCCGCCGAAGGCGGACCCGTAGCGCTGCCCCTTGCCCGCCCATATGGCGTCACGGGTGAACAGTTCGCCCAGTTCCGGTATCGGCGTGGTCGCGTCGAGATGGTCGCACAATTCCATGTAGCGCATCATCGCGCGGCGAACCTCACCCTCGGCCTCAAGACGCGAAAGACGGGCGAGAAGGCGATCAAGCTCGGCCGGCGTCATCGTCACCGCAGGCGCGCCTCGATCAGGGCCCCGACCGCGCAGAGGGCGGCATCGCCCTGCCGTGCGCCGACAAGCTGAAGGCCGGCCGGCAGGCCACGGGCCGTCCGCAGCGGCAGCGACAGCGCGGGATGGCCGGACAGGTTGAACGGCCGCACCAGGCTGGTCATCCGCAGCGTCCGGGGCGCGTCGCCAGCCTCCTCCAGACGGGGCGGCACCGACGGCATGGTGGGCAGCACCAGCGCGTCGACCTGCGCCAGCGCAGCATCCACCTCCGCCACGAAGGCTTGTCGAACGGCTTCGGCCTGCGCGATGTCCTGAGCGGTCACCCTGGTCGCGGCGGCCAGGCGGGCGTCGACATCCGCCCCCAGCAAGCCGGTGCCGCACAGATGGGCGAAGATCGGCGCCATCTCCCCCGCCATGATCGTGAGGCCCGCCTCAAAGGCCGCAACGAAAGAGGGCAGCGAGACAGGCACGGTGCGCAGTCCCGCCCGCCCCAAGGCCGCATCGACGGCGGCGAGGATGTCGGCGTCCGCGTCCACCGTCACGAGGCCCAGCACCGGCTCGCTCGGGCGAGGCTTCGGCACGAAGCCGGGGGCGATCAACGCCATCACCTGCTCGACCGTGGCCATGTCCCGCGCGAAAGGGCCCACGCAGTCGAGCGAACTGCCGGCCGGATGGGCGCCTTCGCGCGACACCAGCCCGAATGTCGGCTTCAGCCCCACGACGCCGCAACAGGCCGCGGGGACACGGATGGAGCCGCCCGTATCCGTCCCGATCGCGCCGTCGACCGCGCCCGCCGCGACAGCGGCGGCCGAGCCGCTGGACGAGCCACCCGGCACATGATCGGGATAGAGGGGATTGACCGGCGTGCCCGCCCATTCATTGATGCCGGTGACGCCATAGGCCAATTCGTGCATGACGACCTTGCCCAGGATGCGGCACCCCCCTGCCAGCAGGCGATCGACGACAACGGCATGCCGTTCCGCCGACGCGACGTCTGCGAAGGCGCGGCTGCCGCAGGCCGTCCGATACCCCGCTACGTCAAGGCAATCCTTCACCGCCACATGCAGGCCCGACCCGCCGATATCGAGCCTTTCCACCCACAACCCACCGTCAGATTTCACGTCCGCCGTCCTCTACGTTGACCCGGCCGATAAACTATCCTAGTTACGTGATCAGTCAACTATTTTGATGCGCGGCGGGCTTGCCGTGGCCAGGGGCCTTGCTTACGACGCCGGGGATGACAGGACGATGTTCAACAGGAAGCCGTCACCAGCCGGTGCAGGATCGAACGGCATGAAGGACAGCGTCCCGCAAGCAGATCTGTCCGTGCGCAACTGGCCCTTCTACTGGCTGACGCGCGCCATGGCGCGTTATGTGGACGGCGTGACCTCGGCTCTGGACGGGTCCGGCCTCGACCTTCCGGCCTGGCGGGTCGTCATGACATTGAGGGAAGCGGAGTGGCTGAGCGTCAGCGAGATCGCGTCGCAATCCAATACTAAGCTGGCGGCGATGACCAAGACGGTCCAGCGCATGAAGGCGGAAGGGTTGGTCCAGACGCGCGAGGGCGATGCCGATCGGCGGGTGACGCTGGTCGCCCTGACCCCGGCCGGCGAACAGGCTTCGGCGATCGCCCTCGACGCCGCCAACCATGTGTTCCGCCGCGCCTTCCATGGCATGGATGCCGAGCAGCAGGAACTGCTCAGCACCCTGTTGCGCGCGGTGGCCGAGAATCTCCGCTGACCGCTATCCCACTCTCCCTACAGGATATGAAATGACGGCCATCGACATCACATCATCGGCAGAGGTCCTGGCCCAGGCGCGTCGCGGCGCCGTGGGGCTGCCCGGCTATCCCGGCGCCGTGCCGACGTCATTGGCGGATGCCTATGCCGTCCAGGCAGAGGCGATCCGCCTCTGGGGCTCGACCGTCGCAGGATGGAAGGTTGGACGCATCGTCGGCGAGGCGGCGGCGACGCATGGATGCAATCGTTTCATCGGCCCCATCTTCGCGGAGACAGTGATGGCCGGGACGACGGACACCCTCGCCTCCTTTCCCGCCATCCGGGACGGCAGCGCCGCGCTGGAAGCGGAGGTGGTCGCCATTATCGGGCGGGACGTCCCTGCCATACGCCGCGATTGGACCGGCGCAGAGGTGCGATCGATCCTGTCTGGCCTGCATATCGGGATAGAAGTGGCGGGATGCCCGGTGCCGGACGTGAACGGCCTGGGTCCGCTCGCCTCGATCGGGGCCTTCGGCAACAATCTGGCGCTGATCCTCGGCCCGGCGATCGCGGAGTGGGAGAGCGTGGACATCGACGCCATCGCCTGCAGCGCCAGCATCGATGGTCGGACGGTCGGCGACGCGACCGCAGCCAACCTTCCCGGCGGCCCGCTCACCGCCACGGCATTCGCCCTCAACCAGGCGGCGGAACGCGGCATCGCCATTCCGGCGGGCACGCTGATCTCGACAGGCGCCATCACCGGAGTGCACGCCGTGCGGATCGGTCAGAGCTGCGTCGCCGATTTCGGCCCGCTCGGCGTTCTACGCTGCCTGGTGGCCGAAGCCGCGCCGTCATCCTGACGCGCCAGCGGTCTGCGGTCAGGCCGCTATCGTCCGCAGGGTTGGCCCGCCGGTGACAGCCCCTGTCGAAATAGATCAGCGCGTCCTTGTCCTGATGGAATCGGCCGTCGACCACTTCGCAGAAGAAGACGCCGTATGTGCCCGCATCCCAAATATCGGCGATGCGGCAATCCAGCGCTAATGCACCATCAAATCCCGGGACCAAACATCTAAGGAAGGGATCGCGACAGTCTCAATAGCAGCCCAGTTATCATATGTTGCCCTGCTCGCAACAGCCCGATGGCAAAGGGCAGCAGCGCGTTCCAGCAAGCGCCAGACCGCGCACAAACAACGCGCATTCTTCGCACGCTGAACAGATCGGTCAGCCGTTCGGTGCCTATTGCGCGCGACCATGGTGGGAAGCATCAGAATCTCTGGCGCTGGGAACCAGAGTTTCGCTGCCAATATTTGGTCGTTATGGTCATTGCCGTATCAACGGCCTATACCGCGTGCAAGACAAGGAAAAACCATATTCCTGTCTGAGATACGTTAGACACCGTCAGAATGGATCCAGGTAGATAGCCATGACTGTGAAACCTCTCCGCGGAAATCTCCCAGGACAAATGTCCAATCAGCACTGCGCGCTTATGTTTGACGAGGCAAGGCTTGAACTGACAATCAAGCTTTTCGGATTTTGGGATCTGGCGATTGCCGAAACCCTGAATCGGGACATCGGAAAATATATTTCAGAGCTTGGCGCTGCGGGTGTGCCGCGAGAGTCTTTGCTGGTCCTCATCGATGTACGGGAGTCGTCGATAGTCGCAAACACGCTGACAGATATATTGAAGGCCAGCATCCAAAGAAATGGCTATCTGTCAAAAAAGGTATCTATCCTGTGCGGAAGCATTCTGCAAAAAACTCAATATAAGCGCCTAACGCCATACGATAATTTTGGCCATTTTACGTCCGAATCGGAAGCATATGCGTGGCTTCATGATGGATAGCCATTCCCATAAAGAGCATCTGCCGACAGGCTGACCCTTAATTGGTTTGACCTGCCATCAGGAACGAAAGCCCCGCCATATTTCCAGAGGGCAAGGCTTCGTCCACCTGTCATGGGCGGCGCGAGCGGAAATCTGCGCCGCGCCTCCCGATCGCCAAAGCTCAGTTCAACATAAACGGAATACGCAGCGTGGTGCGCACGTCGTTCGCGTCGTCGGTCGCGCCCATTTCCACCGTCCAGTTGATCGTGGTGCGCTGATTGACGCGGTAGCTCAGGCCGAAGAGGAAACGGCCCACCTGCAGGTCGCGCGTCTTGCTGGTGATCGGGTCGTCCAAGGTTTCGATGCCGTTGAAGATCTGAATCCGGCGAATCCGGCTCTTGGTAGCGAATTGCCAGGTGTGGGCATAGGCGAAGCTGAGCGAGAGCGCCGGGTTGAGGGCAATGCCCACACCCATGGTCGCGTTGGGTGCTCCGCCCGGCGTGACGCGCTCGATCAGCGCATCGTTGATCCGGCGGTTCACATCCTTGCCGAAATTGAACGTATAGCCGAGCGAGGCGAACAGCGTCGCCGGATCGCTGGGCATCAGCACCGTCAGATTGGGCGCGACAGCCCAGAAGCCAGCACCAGTGGCCGATTTGGTAGCATTGCCGATCCCGTCGCGCGGCACCTCGAACGGGTCGCGGCCGGTGGGGATAATGCCTTGAATACCAGCGATCAGGAAGGGCCAGCCGCCGCTGCCATTGGTGAGCTGATAGCGGGCGGAAAGTTCGAGATCGCCGATGCCGGCCCCGTCCGTCGAGGTGTTGACCGTTCCCGTATTGGGATCAGGCGAGTTGCCGGTCTGGACCAGCGGCACCAGCACCGCCTTGTCATCGCGATAGACGAAGGGCACGCGCGCGCCGACCTCAAACCGGTTGGTGACGCCGAAGCGGCCGCTCAGCGCCGCGGTGAGCACGTCCTGGCGGCTTTCGTTGATGTCGAACACGCCGACCAGCACCGACTGCGGCACTTCGATGCCGCGGAAAACGAAGCGGTTGCGGTCGGTGCGC
>DATFDS010000178.1:0-17620 GCA_035251955.1 Sphingobium sp.
TGCAGGAAGGCGATCGGGCCGCCGACGTCGATCCCCGCCGGCAGTTGATCCGGGGCGAGGCCGCTCAAGCCAAGGCCGCTTTGGCAGGCCAGCAGGATAACCCCCAGGTCCAAAGCTTCCCTGATCAACACGGCGAGCGTCGGCAGACCGGCAGCGCGATGGTCCTCGTCTTGCGGCGCGGCGATCGGAGGCCGGAGCAGGGACACGGCATCAAGCTGCAGGAAGATGCTAGCCCTGCCGCCGAGCGCCGCCTGGCTCGCCGCCAGCACCAGGGCGCCGCGCAGCCGCTCCGCGTCGGCCGTTGCGACAATGATCCTCAGTTCGCGCACAGTTCGGCGGCGCAACCGGGGCAGGCGGGGTCCTTGGCAACGGTCAGGGTACGAAAGCGCATGGAGAGCAGGTCTGCGAGCAGCAGCTTGCCCGCCATGTCCACGCCGAAGGGCACCAGCGCGCGGACCACCTCCAGCGCGGCGAGGCTGCCCATGACGCCGGTCAGCGCGCCGATCACCCCGGTCTCCGCGCAGTTGCGCTCGGGCGCATCCTCGGGACTGCCGACCAGGCAGCGATAGCAGGGCCTGTCATCCTCCCAGCCGCGATAGGTGGCGAGCTGGCCTTCGAACGGCCCGACCGCAGCCGATACCAGCGGGATGCGCAGCCGCTGGGCGGTATCGGCGACGGCCAGCCGCGTCGCGAAACTGTCGCATCCGTCCAGCACCACATCGGCCTCGCGCAGCATCAGCGCCGCATTATCGGCATCGATGCGGGCGTTGATCGGGATCAGCTTAACGTCGGGGTTGAGTCGCGCCACAGCGGCCATCGCGCCCTCCGCCTTGGGCAGGCCGATATCGCCAGTACCGAACAGGACCTGGCGCTGGAGATTGGACAGCGCGACCTCATCATCGTCGATGACGCGGATAGTGCCCACGCCCGCTGCCGCCAGATAGAGGATCGCGGGGCTGCCGATGCCGCCCGCGCCGATCACCGCGACATCCGCCGAGAGCAGCCGGGCCTGTCCCGCGCCGCCAATCTCCTTGAGCACGATATGGCGGGCGTAACGTTCCAACTGCTCGTCGGACAGGAATGTGGGGGCTTGGGTCATTTGGAACTCACCCCGGTCGACCCGAAACCTCCTGAACCCCGCACGGTGTCGTCCAGTTCCTCGACTTCTGCAAAGGTCGCGATCTGCACCGGCGCAGCCACCAACTGCGCAATGCGATCGCCGCGCGCGATGGCAAAAGGCTCGGACCCCAGGTTGATCAGGATGACCTTCAATTCGCCGCGATAATCGGCGTCGATCGTGCCGGGGGTGTTGGGCAGGCTGATGCCGTGCTTCAGCGCCAGGCCGGAACGGGGACGCACCTGCACTTCAAAGCCTTCGGGGATCGCCATCGCAAAACCGGTCGCCACCGCATGGCGGCCGCCGGGGGGGAGCGTCACGTCCTCGGCCGATACCACGTCCATGCCAGCCGCATGTGCGGTCGCATAGGTCGGCACGGGTAGCCCCTCGCCATGGGGCAGGCGCTTCAGGCGGATTTCAATCGGGGCGAGGGGAGAGGGCATGGGCGACCTTTTCGATGAGGCGGGTGGCGACGGCGTCCTTGGGCAGATGCTCCCAGCTTTCGACGCCCTGGGCGGTGATGATGTGCACGCTGTTATCGTCGCCGCCCATCACGTCACCGGACACGTCATTGGCCACGATCCAGTCCGCGCCCTTGCGCGCGCGCTTGGCCTGGGCGTGCTCTGCGACCTTCTGAGTCTCGGCCGCGAAGCCGATGAGCAGGGCAGGGCGATCGGCATGCTTGCCAAGCGTGGCGAGGATGTCGGGATTTTCCACCAGCGCGAGCGGCGCCGGCTTGCCCGATCCGTCCTTCTTGAGCTTTTGGTCGGCTGCGTCGGCCGTGCGCCAGTCGGCAACGGCGGCGACCATGATCGCGGCATCGGCGGGCAGGGCGGCTTCGACCGCCGCCAGCATCTCGCGCGCCGTTTCGACATCGATGCGGTCCACGCCTGCGGGTGTCGGCTGATGCACCGGCCCCGCCACCAGCGTCACGCGGGCGCCGGCGCGCGCTGCCGCCGCGGCGATAGCGAAGCCCTGCTTGCCCGATGAGCGATTGGCGATGTAGCGGACCGGATCGATCGGCTCATGGGTCGGCCCGGCGGTGACAAGCACATGCCGCCCGGACAGGGGCAGCGCTGGTCCTTCGAAGTCGGGCTGGCCAGCCAACGGATCGGCGGGCAGGGGCAGGGCGAGCAGGCGCGCAATTTCGGCCGCGATCGCTTCCGGTTCTGGCAGGCGTCCCTTGCCATATTCGCCGCACGCCATCTCGCCGCTATCGGGTTCCATGATGTGCACGCCATCGGCACGAAGCTGCGCGATATTGCGTTGGGTCGCGGCATGATGCCACATCCGCACGTTCATCGCGGGCACGGCCAGCACCGGCTTGTCGGTCGCCAGCAGCAGCGTCGTGGCCAGATCGTCGGCAATGCCGCCCGCCATCTTGGCAAGGATATTCGCTGTCGCAGGCGCGACTACCACCAGATCGGCCTGGCGGCTCAATTGGATATGCCCGATTTCGCGTTCTTCCTTGAGGTCGAACAACTGCCCAAAGACATGATCCTCGGTCAGCACGCCCAAGGACAGCGGCGTCACGAATTGCGCCGCGCTCTCGGTCAGCACGGCGCGGACGGCGATGCCCTGCTTGCGGAGCAGCCGCACCAGCTCCAGCGACTTGTAAGCCGCAATACCGCCCGAGACGATGAGAAGGACACGCTTGATCATGACAGGCCGATCATGTGGTCCAGCGGCGGGCCCTTGTCCAGCCCGCGCGCTTGCAATGGCGATTGCAGCGGCGGGTTAGGGGTGGAATCGGACAAGGTTTGTGGTCGAAGCGTAACGTGCTCCTGCGAAGGCAGGAGCCCAGTTCAGACGGTGGGCCTGGGCTCCTGCCTTCGCAGGAGCACGAATTGCTCAATGGCAACAAGTGGCCGCTTCCCGCCGCTACAAAAAGGCCGTCACCGCCGCCATCGCACCCGCGCCCACCACCCCGGCGAGCAAAGCCACCACCACATAGCGCCAGCCTGCGCCCATGCGTATCAGCCTGATTTCGGTCAGCGGCGGCGGCGGTGGCGCGCCACCCTTCTCGGGAAAGGCCTCCTCGATCCGCTTCACCAGCCCCGGCAGGCGCTGCAGGATGCGCCAATTCTCGATCAGTGCGTCGGCCGTCTTCGCCTCCGGTCCCAGTTCGGAGCGGAGCCATTCCTTCACATAGGGACCGCTCGTCTCCCACAGGTTGATATCGGGATCGAGCGAGGTCGCCACGCCCTCCACCATCACCATGGTCTTCTGAAGCAGCAGCAGATGCGGCTGGGTCTGCATGTCGAAATCGCGGGTAATGGCGAACAGCCCGTCCAGCATCCCGCCGACCGACAATTCGCGCACCGGCTTGCCGCGCATCGGCTCGCCCACGGCGCGCAGGGCGGTGGCGAACTCCTCGACATTATGATGGCCCGGCACATATTGCGCCTCGAAGTGAATCTCCGCCACGCGCTTGTAGTTGCCGGTGATGAGGCCGTAGAGAATCTCCGCCAGCCACATCCGGGCCCGCCGGTCGATGCGCCCCATGATGCCGAAGTCGATGGCGACGATATCGCCATTGGCGGTGACGAACAGATTCCCCTGATGCATGTCGGCGTGGAAGAAGCCCTCGGCGATCGCCTGCCGCAGGAAGGCATTCACCAGCCGCGCCGCAATTTCCTGCACATCATGGCCGGCGGCGATCAGTGCGTCCCGATCTGAGATCTTGACCCCGTCGATCCACTCCATCGTCATGATCTTGCCGCTGGTGCGGTCCCAGTCGATGGCGGGGACGCGATAGCCGGGCATCGCCTCCATCGCTTCGCCGAGTTCAGAGGCCGAAGCCGCCTCGCGCCGCAGGTCCAGTTCCCGTGCCGTCCATCGCTTCATGTTGGCGATGACGAGCCGGGGCCGCAGCCGCGCGACTTCGCCGCCCAGCATCTCCATATGGGCGGCGGCCCATTCATAGGTCTGGATGTCGCGGTTGAACTGATCGGTGACGCCGGGGCGGATCACCTTCACCGCCACTTCGCGCCCCTCGGCCGTCACCGCCCGATGCACCTGCGCGATCGAGGCCGCGCCGACCGGCTCTTCATCGAAGCGGCTGTAGAGCGCCTCCAGCGGCCGGCCGAAACTCTGCTCGATCTGCGCGCGGATCGTGGCAAAGGGCACGGGGGGCAACGCGTCCTGCAGGCGCAGCAGGTCGTTCGCCGCCTCCTCGCCGACCAGATCGGGTCGCGTCGCCAGCGTCTGCCCCAGCTTGATCGCTGCCGGGCCGATGGCCTGGAAGGCATCGGCATAGCGCGGTTGTTTAGGGACTCGCGCGCCGAAACGCGCCAGCCGCACCAGCCGCCGCACCGGCGTGGGCGTCAGCGGATCGCGCTCGATGCCGCGCAACGCGCCATGGCGCGCCAGCGTGCGGCCCCATTTCAGCAGCCGCCAGATATGCGTCACATGAGAAGGCACGGGGCTTTAAATCTTCCACCCGGAATGAATGGCGACCAGCCCGCCAAGGATCGGCTCGACCTTGGTCTGGACGAAGCCGGCTTCGCGGATCATCCGTTCAAACTCCGGCATCGGTGGAAAGCGGCGGATCGATTCGATCAGATAGCGATAGCTGTCCTCATCATCGGCCAGCAGCTTGCCCAGCTTGGGCACCAGCCGATGCGAATAGACATCATAGACATCCGCAAAGCCCGGCCAGGTCGTGGTCGAAAATTCGAGGCAAAAGAAACGCCCGCCGAACTTCAGCACCCGATGCGCTTCCCGCAGCGCGGCGTCGATATGCGTCACATTGCGAATGCCGAAAGCGATCGTATAGGCATCGAACGCGCGGTCGCCGAAGCTCAGTTCTTCGGCATTCTGCTCCGACCAGATCAGCCCTTCCAGGCCCTTCTTCTTGGCCCGTTCGACCCCCACGGCCAGCATTTCGGGATTGATGTCCGACACGGTGACCTGTGCCCCATGCCGGTGCATCCGAAAGGCAATGTCCCCGGTGCCGCCCGCCATGTCGAGTATCTGCTCGTCCCGGCGCGGCTTTAAGCGGTTGACGAACTGGTCCTTCCACAGCCGATGCGCGCCGCCTGACATGGCGTCGTTCATCAGATCATATTTGGACGCCACATTGGAGAAGACGGCGCGGACCATCCCCTGCTTTTCGGAGGCTCCGACATCGCGATAGCCGAAGGATGCAGTCTCGTTCATGGAGCCACGCTCTAGCCACAGATGCCCGGCCATGCCACCGCCTTTTCGTCTGCCGCTTCTCTCAGGCGCGCCAAGCGCCTAGAGGGGACGCATGCCAGAGCTTCCCGAAGTCGAAACCACCGTCGCCGGCCTGCGATCCGTCCTGGAAGGGAGCGTGCTGACGCGTGTCGAGCCCCGCCGCGCCGACCTGCGTTTTCCGATCCCGGTCGACCTGCGCCAGCGGTTGACCGGCGCCACCGTCACGACGCTGTCCCGCCGCGCCAAATATGGGTTGATCGATACGGATCGTGGCGACACGCTGATTTTTCACCTCGGCATGTCGGGCCGCTGGCGGATCGATCCGGCGGAGATCGGCGCGCATGACCATCTGCTGATCGAAACGGGCGGTGGGCGGCTGCTGTCGCTCAACGATCCGCGGCGCTTCGGTTCTCTCGACCTCGTGCGCAGCGAGGCATGGGAAAGCTACCGCCCCTTCACCTGCATGGGGCCCGAGCCGCTCGGGCCGGACTTTACCCCGGCCACGCTCGCCGCCGCGCTCAAGGGCAAGGCAAGCTCCATCAAGGCCGCGCTGCTCGACCAGCGGATCGTCGCCGGCCTTGGCAATATCTATGTTTGCGAAGCGCTCAACATGGCCGGCATCGCGCCGACGCGGGCGGCGGGCAAGGTCGGCGCGGTGCGCCTCGCCCTGTTGGTCGATGCGATTCGCGCGGTGTTGACCGCCGCCATCGCCGCGGGCGGATCGACGCTGCGCGACTATGCCCGGCCTGACGGCGAACTGGGCTATTTCTCCAAACAATGGCGGGTCTATGGCCGGGAAGGGGAATCCTGTGCCTGCGGCACGATCATCCGCCGTCGCGTGGATGGCGGACGATCGACCTTTTTCTGCCCGAAATGCCAGAAATAGCGGGGTGCTCAGCGGTTGACGCACCCCGCGATCCCCTGTAAGGGGCGCTCCTTCACAGGGCCGGTTGGTGAGTCCAGCAGGCCCTTTTCCAAAGATTTGACGAGACCGAGGACATTCAATGGCCAATACGCCGCAAGCCAAGAAGCGCATCCGCCGCAACGCCCGCCGCGCCGAAATCAACGGCGCCCGCATCAGCCGGATCCGCACCCTGGTGAAGAAGGTCGAAACCGCTCTCGCCGCTGGCGACAAGGCGGCGGCGGCCACGGCGCTTCAATCGGTCCAGCCGGAACTCGCCCGCGGTGTTGCCCGTGGCGTCCTCCACAAGAATACCGCGGCCCGCAAGTTCGGCCGCCTGACGAAGCGCGTCGGCGCGCTCGGCTAAACCACTCTATCCATCGTCAGATCCGAACAGCCCGTCCCGCCATCGCGGGGCGGGCTTTTCTCATTTCCGTCATCCCGCTGTCACGCCCGGCGACGCCGCGTTTTTCCCGATTCTCCCGCGATTCGAGGGCGAAACGAGTTGATATATAAACTCAAGTAATTGAAAAATAATGATATTTTTGAAGACTGGACCTTTTCCGCGGGTTTGGCGAGTCAACGTCTTTATTTCAGATTTTTGAACCCTGCCGCCCTTGATCCGGCGAAGAATGCCTGTCTATTTTCAACCCTCTGGTCGTCATTCGAATCGAAATCCTGACGACCGTCTTGTGGTTCATTGGCGTAGGGAATTGGAAAGCGGGGCTTTTCCAAAACAGTTCCTTGCGTCTCATGGCCTTCTGTCCGGCAGAAGGCGCAGTTGATGGGGGTCGACTGTTTATGAAGGGTATTGCAGCAGTGGTTGGAAGTTCGAGCGTTCAGGACACGCAGGCTGATGCGCGTCTGGAATCCGCCTGGGCGATCATCCGTACCGGTCTGCGGCGGGATATCGGCGCGCGCATGTTCGACCAGTGGCTGAAAGCTGCGATCCTTGGCGATTATTGCGTGGATTCGCAGACGCTGGACCTGCTGTTCGCATCCGACTTCACGGCCAATTTCGTCTCGGGTCATTTCGGCGACCGCCTGCGGATGGCGTGGCGATCGGCTGGCGTGGGCGTGCGGGAGGTGCGGCTGCGGCGTGCGCCCAATGCGGTCGGTCCGCGCCTTCTGGAAATCGTAGCGGAAGAGCAGGCGGCCACGCCCGACCCGGTTCTGGCCGCGGCCCCCTCCGCGTGCAATTTTCAGCCGCGTCACCGCTTTGAGGATTTTGTGACGGGCGAAACCAATCATCTCGCCTTCTCCGCCGCAAAAGCGATGGCGCAGGAGGCCCAGCCCCGTTTCAACCCGCTGTTCATCCATGGCAGCACGGGGCAGGGCAAGACCCACCTGCTCCATGCGATCGCCCAGGATTTTTCCGCCCATTCGCCCTGCGCGCCCGTCCTCTACATGTCGGCCGAACGCTTCATGATGGAGTTCGTGAACGCGATGCGCGCCAATGAGACGATGATGTTCAAGGCCCGGCTGCGCGCCGCGCGGCTGCTGCTGATCGACGATATCCAGTTCATCGCCGGCAAGGGTTCGACCCAGGAAGAGTTTCTGCACACGATAAACGATCTGATCGATTCGGGTGCCCGGATCGTCGTCACCGCCGATCGTGCGCCGCAGTTGCTCGATTCGATCGACCCGCGCATCCTGTCGCGCCTTGCCGGCGGACTGGTTGCGGACATTCGTCCGGCGGCTCTGGATCTGCGCCTCGCCATTTTGGAAGCCAAGCGCGCCATCGCCGGCGATCCGCCCGTTCCGGACGCTGTGGTGGACTTTCTGGCGCGCTCGATCCGATCGAATGTGCGCGAACTGGAAGGCGCCTTCAACAAGCTGATCGCCTATGGGCAGCTCACCGGCCGGTCGATCGACCTGGAATTTGCCCAGAGCATGCTGGCCGATGCGGTGCGCGCCAATGCCCGGCGGATCACTGTGGACGAAATCCAGAAGGTCTGTGCCGCCCATTACAAGATCGACGCGGCCGAAATGCGCTCCAAGCGCCGCGCACGCGCCGTTGCTCGACCGCGGCAGGTGGCCATGTATCTTGCCAAGAAGATGACGCCGCGTTCGCTGCCCGAAATTGGACGGATCTTCGGCGGCCGGGATCATAGCACGGTGATCCATGCCGTGCGGACGATCGAGGATCTGCGCCAGACCAATCCGGACATCGACGCCGACATTCGCGCGCTGCTGCGGCAGCTGGAAAACTGACAAGCTGACAGGCGGCTGAGAAACAGATTATGGTGCGGGCCATGATCCGCTCTCTTGTCTTGCTGCTTGTCGCCTCCTTGTCCCTGTCGCCTGCCGTGGCGCAGGCGCCCGCTGCTGATCTCGTTGCGGACCCTCGGGTCGCGCTGGACACTGGGGCCGGGCGCATCGTCGTCGCGGTACATGTGACAAAGGCGCCGATCACCGCGCGCAATTTCCTGCGTTATGTCGATCAGAAGCGGTTCGACGGCACCGCCTTCTATCGCGGCGTGGGCGCGAGCGACTATGGCTTTGTGCAGGGCGGCGCGCAAAATGACCCCAAGCGGATCCTGCCGCCGATCGCGCATGAACCCACCAGCCAGACCGGCCTCACCCATGATCAGGGCGCATTGTCCATGGCGCGCTATGCGCCGGGCAGTGCGACGGGCGATTTCTTCATCGTGCTCGGCAAGATGCCGGGGATGGATGCGCATCCCGAGGCGGCGGGCGACAATCAGGGTTTTGCCGTATTCGCCCATGTGGTGGAGGGGATGGACGTCGTGCAGTCCATCCTCGCCGCGCCCAAATCGCCGACAGCAGGCGAGGGCGTGATGAAGGGACAGATGTTTGAGCAGCCGGTGAAGATCCTGACCGCCAGGCGGATGCCCTGAGCACGGCGTTTATGGGTGGATACAAGACATAGCCCCTCCCTTTCAAGGGAGGGGTTGGGGTGGGTGCGAGCGCAGCGAGCTTCTGCCCTAACCCCAGCGTAACAGCGCCGCTATCGCGGCGACCCACCCCCGTCCCCTCCCTTGAAAGGGAGGGGTGATTTTAGGGCGGCAATTGGCCACTACCCGCATCCCTATCCCCCACAAATCGCGCTATACTCCCCCCATGCGCCTGCTCGTCCCTCTCCTCCCGCTTGCCGCCTTCCTCGCGACACCCGCGCTGGCGGAGCCGCGCGCCTATGCCGGCCATTATTATCTGCGCGGGGTCATGGAGACAGGTTCGGAACTCATGCTGCATCCCGACGGCCGCTTCCAATGGTATCTGGTCTATGGTGCGCTCGACCTGTTCGCCGAGGGGCGCTGGCAGGAGAAGGAGGGCGGCCTGCGCCTCATATCGGAAAAGACGAAGGCCGTGCCCGAACCGGGCTTTTCCATCCTTACCCTCACGATCCGCGGCAAGGAACTGGTGCCGCCGGACGGCCGTGGCGCCTATGTCCGCGCCGCCGACGAAGCCGACTGATCAGCTGACCGCCGCTTCCAGCAGGCGAATGCTGCCAACATCGGCGTCGATTTCCGCGCGCACGCCGACCGGCAGGCTGAACTGGTTGGCGACATGGCCGAAGGCCGCGCCCTGAAAGGCGGGCACGCCAAGCGGCACCAGATGCTGCTGCAGGACTTCGGACAATGTGAAGCCCCCGTAGGAAGGCCCGCTCGCGCCGCAATTGGTGCACTGGCCGAAGACCACACCCGCCACCTTCCGCAGCACGCCTGCCAGCGACAATTGGGTCAGCATCCGGTCTATGCGGTAGGGCGCCTCTTCCACATCCTCCAGGAACAAGATTGCCCCGTCGAAATCAGGCAGCCACGGCGTCCCCATCAGCGCCGTCAACACGGTGAGGTTGCCGCCCAGCAGCCGTCCGCTCGCACGCCCGCCGCGGAAGCTGCGGATGCGCCCGATCCGCTGGACCAGCCTGTCATCCTCCCCGACCGGATTGCTGAGCGTCGGCGTCCCGCCTTCGAACGCGATCACCCGAAAAATATCCCAGGAAAAGCGCGGCCAGCTGCTCGAAGCATTGGGTGCGTGAAGCGTCGCAAAGCCGGCGCGTGCCGCAAAGGCCAGATGCAGCGCGGTAATGTCGCTGAAGCCGACCAGCAGCTTGGGATGGGCGCTAATGGCCTTGAAGTCGAGATAGGGCAGGATGCGCGCGCAGCCCCATCCACCGCGCACGGCAAAGACCGCGCGCACCTCGGGATCGGCAAACATGGCGTTGACGTCGGCGGCGCGATCGACGTCCTTGCCCGCCAGATAGCCGTGACGCTCGGTCAGATGGCGCGCCGCCTTGGGCTTGAGGCCCATCGCCGCGATCGTGTCCTTGACCAGATCCAGGTCGAAGGCGTCATCGCTGAACCCCGCCGGCTCGATCAGCCCGACCGTGTCGCCGGGACGCAGCCGGGGCGGCTTTACGACAACGGACGGCGGGCTCTTCGCCGCCACCAGCGCGCCGCCTGCCGCTGCCAACATCGTCCTGCGGTCAAGCCGCGCATGATCGCTCAAAAGGCGCTCCCGTCCTTGCGGGAATAGGCATCGCCCGACCAGGCCAGATCGATATCGGGATAATGCGCCTTTCCGAGCGGCGCGCGGCCAACGACCAGGAAGGCGCAATCGCCGTCGCTTTCATTCAGCAGATGATGACCATCGGGCCGCCCCTTGGGAAAGGCCGCCATGTCGCCGGCGATCAGAATGGTCCGCCCTTCCTCCTCGACCAGCACCGCTTCGCCGCTGAGCATGACGAGGAACTCGTCCTCGTCCTCATGCCAATGCCGTTGGGAGGAGGAGGCACCCGGTTTCAACACGACATGGCTGACCCCGAAATCGCTGAGGCCGAACACCGGCCCCAGGCGGCGCACCCAGCGCTTCGCGACGGCGGCGGCATAGGGCGCCGGATAGCCGGTGCCGTTGCGCTGCTCGATGGTTGCAAGATCGACCCTGGGCATGAACTTCCCCTCCGGCTGGCAAAGGCGCTCCGCTTTCGCTAACGCAACGCCATGAGCATGACCAGCACCAATGCCGATGCGGTGGACATCACCCGGACACTGATCGCCTGCCCATCCGTCACGCCGGCGACGGGCGCGGTTTTCGCGGCGCTGGAAACGTTGCTGCTGCCGCTGGGCTTCACCGTCGATCGCTTCGTCACGGGTGAGGCTCCGGACGGGCCGGTCGAAAATCTGCTGGCCTGGCGCACGAACGGCACAGGGCCGCATTTCGCCTTTGCCGGCCATCTGGACGTCGTGCCGCCGGGCAATGGCTGGGCCAGCGATCCCTTCACCCCGGACCTGCGCGGCGACCTGCTGCACGGTCGGGGCGCGGTGGACATGAAGGGGGCGATTGCCGCCTTCGTCGCAGCGCTCGGCACCTTGCCCGCCGATCTTCCCGGCACGGTCAGCCTGATCATCACCGGCGATGAGGAAGGCCCCGCCGTCTATGGCACGCTCGCCCTGATGGAGCGGATGGAGGCGCACGGCCTGCGTCCCGACCTTTGCCTGGTGGGCGAGCCGACATCCTCGCGCCGTCTGGGCGATGTCATCAAGATCGGCCGGCGCGGATCAGTCAACATGTGGATCAGGGTCGACGGCACGCAGGGCCATGTCGCCTATCCGCACCTCGCCGACAATCCCATCCCGCGCCTCATCCGCGTCCTTTCGGCCATCGACGCGATCGTGCTGGACAAGGGCAATGACTGGTTCCAGGCCAGCAATATCGAGATCACCAATCTCGATGTCGGCAATCCGACCACCAACGTCATCCCCGCTGCTGCCGAGGCCCGCATCTCGATCCGCTTCAACAATGAACATAGCGGCGCAGAGCTGGTCGAGCGGATCACCGCGCTGGCCGCAGCCGAGGGCGGCACCGTGCTGGCCAAGATCAGCGGCGAACCCTTCCTGACCGAACCGGGGCCCCTGTCCGACCTGGTTTCCGGCGCCATTCGCGAGGTGACCGGCGTGGAAGCGGAGCTGTCGACCACCGGCGGCACGTCCGACGCGCGTTTCCTCTCCCGGCTTTGCCCGGTGGTGGAATTCGGCCTCAACAATGCGACCATGCACAAGTTGGATGAAGCGGTCGCGGTGCAGGATCTGCTGGACCTGACGGCCATCTACGCGCTGATCGTCCGCCGGGCGCTGGCATAGCCGTCACAACATCATGCTCTTGCTTGCGCACGAGCATGATGCATTCCAGGCAGGCTCAACCTTCCGCCCGGCCTCTCATACCGTCCGCCGCTCGCCGCGCCGCACGCCAGCGAAGCGCGCCAGATAATCCTCTTCCGCCGTCGGACGTGCGAGGTGATAGCCCTGGAACAGGGTGCAGCCGATCACGCGCAGCATCGCCATCTGCGCCTCTGTCTCCACGCCTTCGACCACGACCTCCATGCCCAGGCCCTGGATCAGGCCGACCACGGCGCTGCAGATCGTCCGCGCCTCGGCGGACGTGGCGATATCGCGCACCAGGCTGCGGTCGATCTTCACGCGATCGATCGGCAGTTCCTTGAGGCGCGACAGGTTGGAATAGCCGGTGCCGAAATCGTCGATGGCGATGCGCACGCCATCCTGCCGCAGCGCGCGCAACTGCCCCAGCACGCGCGCGTCCATCTCCATCGCCAGCGATTCGGTGATTTCCAGTTCCAGCATATGAGCGGGCGTCTGGTGCGCCGCCATCGCATGACGCAGACGCAGGAAGAAATCGGCCTGCGACAGTTCGCGCGAGGAAATGTTGACCGCGATGCGCTGGCCGACCTCGGCCCTGGCCCAGCGCGCGGCGGTTTCGCACACGCGGCTCATGACCCAGTCGCCCAGCGCCACGATCGCCCCGCTTTCCTCGGCCACCGGCACGAAAAAGCCGGGCATGACGATATCGCGTTCGGGATGCGCCCAGCGGATCAGCGCCTCGGCCGTCACGACCCGACCGCTGACCGCCTCGATCTGCGGCTGGAATTCCAGCAGGAACTCGTCGCGCTGCAGGGCGAGCAGCAGGTCCCGCTCCAGTTCGGCGCGATCCGCCGCTTCCAGGGCCAGCTCGGTCGTGAACATTTCGGCGCGGCCGCGACCCTGATGCTTGGCATGATACATGGCGATGTCGGCCGACCGCAGCAGCGCGGACAGCGTGTCGCCATGGTCGGGATAGCAGGCGATGCCGATCGACGCGCCCAGATCGACATGCTGGCTGCCGAGGTCGAAGCGCTCGCCCAGCGCGAACTGGATGGCGCGCGCGATCCGGCTCGCGCCTTCGCGGCCGGGCAGGTTGGGGAAGAACAGGGTGAATTCGTCGCCGGCGAGGCGGCCGATGACGGCATCGCTCATGCCGGCACCGACCTGCGCCATCACGACTTCGCGCAGCCGCCCGGCCACGCGCGCGAGCAGCTGGTCGCCGGCCGCATGGCCCAGCGTGTCGTTGACGCCCTTGAAGCCGTCCAGGTCGATGAAGAACAAGGCGGCAGGCCCTTCATCATTGCGTTCCGCCAGCAGCCTTTCCACCTGGCGGCAGAAGCTGGTGCGGTTGGCAAGGCCTGTCACCTGATCGAACAGGGCGAGCGCCTGCACATGGTCCAGATTGGTCCGCACCTGGCTGAACAGGCTGTCCATCGCCACCGACAGGTCGGGCAGTTCGTCGCGAATATCCGGCGGGACCGGCGATTGCAGGTCGCCATGGGCGGCCGCGATCAGCCGTTCGGTCGCGGTGTCGATGGCTATGGCGGTGGTCGCGACGGTGCGCCGCGCTGACGCCCAGCTCATCGTGCCGCACAGAATCGCGATGATCAGCGACCGGCCTAGCCCCATGATGTCGTCGGCCTGTTCCTGCCCCAGCACGAGCGACAGGATGAACACCAGCGCCCCCGCGGCGCAGGCGAAGGCAGTGGCGCGGCTTTTCAATGTCACGCCCTGCATGTGCCTCCCTCGACCACGGCGCAGCTCCTCATCGAGCTGCCGGACCATGTGGATATGAAGGACGCTGGTTAAGAAAAGGTCAGTAGAACCCTATGGAAACCGCCTATTTTTTGCGGCGCAAAATTACGTATAGCGCGCCTTCTCCGCCATGGCGGGGATGGGCCAGCCGGACGCTGGCGATGCGGTCGGCATAGGCGCTGGTTTCGAGCCAGTGGCCGATTTCGCCACGGATGGCGCCGCGCCGCGAATCGCGCGCCATCCCGGCATTTTTCGGCGGTTTTCCCGTGACGACGAGCAGGGTCCGGACGTCGCGTGCGAGCGCGGCGGCGAGCGCCTGGTTCAACCGCACATGGGCCGCGGCCAGGCTGTGGCCGTGCAGGTCTATCGACATTTCCGGGGCCAGGGTGCCGTTACGGATTCGGCGCTCCCAGCTGCTGTCCAGCACGGTGGCGGGGGTGCGCGGCGGCGCGGAAGGTGCCTGTGGGATCGGCGTCTTCATTAACCCTGTGACCGGGATTGGAGCGACCGGCGGCCGTTGCGGATCGGGCCCCGGCGCGCCGGGGCGCAGGGGCCTGACCGACCGGATCAGCGCGCTCCAGAGCGCCTGGTCTTCAGGGGATAGATGGCGCCGCGGCATGACAGGACGGCCTCATTACCGCCCGAGCCGCGCCGCAGAGCCGATCGGCAGCAGGATGAGTGCGCTGCCCCGCGCTGACATGCCGCCGGCGATACCGCGCGCCCGGCTGCCTGAGCCCCAGAAGCTGTCGAAACGATTCGCGCCCTTGATCGCGCCGCCGGTGTCCTGCGCGATCCAGATGCCGTTGGGTTCGGCGCGGTCGAGCGAGAGCAGCACCGGGGCGCCGAGCGGCACGAATTTGGGGTCGGCCGCAACCGTCGCTTCGGGCGTCACCGCCACGCCCATCGCGCCCAATGGCCCGGCGCCGGTCAGTTCGCGGAAGAAGACGAAGCTCTTATTCTCGTTCATGATCGCCGCGCCCTCGGCCGGGTTGGCGCGCAGATAGGCCATGATGTCCTGCATCGATCCGGCCTGGATCAGCCCGCGATCCTTCATCAGCTTGCCGATGCCGACATAGTCGCGGCCATTCTGCCCGTCATAACCGATGCGCATGACACCGCCGTCGGGCAGCAGCAGTCGGCCGCTGCCTTGCACCTGCAGGAAGAAGAATTCGACCGGATCGGCCGCATAGGCCAGTTCCAGACCGCGCCCCGCGAGCGCGCCGGACACGATCTGCGCCCGCTCCTCGAACGGGACGAGATTGCTGCCCTGCACCTTGCCGCGAATGGTCTTGCCCTTCAGGCTGTCGCTGAAGGCGCCCAGATTGACGTCGATCAGGTCGGGCGGGCGGCGATAGATCGGCACGTCATAGCCGGGCTGGCGGATGCGCGATCCGCTGATCTCCGGTTCATAATAGCCGGTGACGAAGGCGGTGCCCGGTCCCACCTGCACCGCTTCGAAATAGCGGGAGAAAAATTCGCTCGCGCTCGCTTCGGGCCAGCTGGAGGCGGCCGCGCAGGCGCTGTTCCAGTCCGACCCGCGCGTCAGCCCGCTCTGGTCGGCACGCGTCATCAGCGACGGGCAGGAAATCCGGAAGGCCTGCAGGGCGAGGCGTGATCGTTCGCCCGATGGGATCAGGCTGGCGATGTCCGGCCCGCGCGTAATCCCCGCGCTGAACGCGGTCGCGTCCGTCGATGGGGTTATCGGGGCGGTAATCGGCAAGGCCGGGCGAGGCGTTGCGGGCACCGGCCGCACCGCGCCCTCACTTCCTCGCGAGGGGCGGGCCGGAGCGGGACCGCCAGTACCGGGCGGGATGATCACGCTGCCGGCGCAGGACGACAGCATGGCCAGCGCCAGCAGCAAGCCCCCCGACTTACGCAGGGTCATGCAGCCTCGTCGGTCTCGCTGAGCTTCCAGTTCGGATCGTTGCTGCGCAGGTCGCGCGTGAAGGTCCAGATGTCGTTGGTGCTGACCGCGTCGGTCAGCGAGCCCGCGACGACATTACCGTCCTTGTCGCGCGTGACCGCGGCGATATCCGCTTCGAACCGCAGCGACACTTCGGCGACGCGGCCATTGACGCTCGCATCCATGACCTGCGCCTTTTCGATCCGCACCAGCCGGTTGTCGAGCACATGCCCGGCCGTCTCCCGCGCCGAAATCGCCTCTTCGAACGACGCCAGCACGTCCGCGTCGCACAGCCATTCCAGCTCCTGCCGATCTCCCCGCCAGAAGGCTTCGAGCACCATCTTATAGGCCGCTTTCGCGCCTTCCACGAACTGCGGCACGTCGAAATTGCGGTCCGCCGCGATGAGGGCACGCACGCCACCCTCTCCACCGGGCGCGATCAGCCCCTCCGACAGACGGACCGGATCACCGGGCATGTCCAGCACCGGGCGGGGGTGCAGCACCGTCACCTTCGCGCGCTCTTCGGCCGGTCGCGGGGCAGGCTCCTGCTCATGCCCTGTGCGCTTGCCAAGCACGGAATAAAGCCGGAGCGCCAGAAAACCGGCGATCAGGGCGAGGATGACGATAACATACACGGGGCCAGGCACCCTTTGTTCAGAAGCTGATAACAGTAACGCAACCAACATAGGCATGTTTCCCCGCATATTCAAATGGCCGCTTTTGGCCGTTGGTTTGGCGGCTGGCATTGCCCTGCCCTGCCGCCCCTGCTAAGCGCACGGGCCATAATGCGGGGGGCGCGTCGCTGCCCGTGCAACAGGGATATCAGGGACAAGAAGATGGCCGACGAAGCCGATACCATCCAGACCGCCAGCACGGGCAACGGTGCCGACACTGCGCCGCAGATCGCGCTCATCAGCCAATATGTGAAGGATCTGTCGTTCGAAAATCCGAACGCACCCGCCGTCTACCAGTGGCCGGATCAGCCGCAGATCGACGTGCAGTTCAACATCGGCGCCGACAAGGTGGGCGAGGAGGTCGTCGAAGTCTCGCTGAAGGTCGAGGTCAAGGCTACCGCGCCGCAGGGCACCGCCTTTGCCGTCGAATTGGTCTATGCGGCGATCTTCGGCATGCGCAACGTGCCCGAGGACCAGATCCAGCCCTTCATGCTGGCCGAAGCGCCGCGCCTCATCTTCCCCTTCGCCCGCCGCGTGCTGGCCGATGCGATCCGCGACGGCGGCTTCCCGCCGCTGCTGCTCGACCCGATCGATTTCGGCGGCCTCTATGTGCAGCAGGCCCAGGCGCTGCAGCAGACCGCGGGCGAACCGGCAGGTCACGCCTGAAATTTCAAATGGCCTGCTGTCCGTTCGCCCTGAGCTTGTCGAAGGGCCCGGCTGAGCTTGGCGAAGCCACTTCGCCAAGCTTAGTGGAAGGCTTCGACTTTGCTCAACCCGAACGGAGGGTGTGGCCGTGAAGCTCGTCAAAGCCCTCGGCTCGGTCGGCGGGCTGACGCTCGCCAGCCGGGTGCTGGCGCTGGTGCGCGATTCCCTCGCCGCGCGCTATGTCGGCGCGGGCTTTGCGTCGGACGCGTTCAACGGCGTCGCCTTCCGCCTGCCCAACATGTTCCGTGCCCTCTTTGCCGAGGGCGC
>DATFDS010000179.1:0-7215 GCA_035251955.1 Sphingobium sp.
GCAGCGGCTGCGGATTGTGCGTCATCGTCGAAAAGAGCAGATTGTCCGTCTCCGTGACCGTGCGCCGGATTTCATGATCGATCCGGTCGCCGACCTGCCATTCATCGAAATATTTGCCGCTCACGCCTCTTCCTCCGTCGCTATGCGGACGAGCAGGACGCCTTCCTGCACCTGCGCACCCTGTTCCCACGGCAGTTCGGCGACGATGCCGTCGAACGGCGCGACAAGCCCATGCTCCATCTTCATCGCTTCCAGCGTCACCAGCTTCTGTCCCTTGACCACGCGATCGCCCTCCGCCACATCGACGGCGATGACGCGTCCGGGCATGGGGGAGATGATCGCGCCATCGCCAGCCACAGCCGCGCCGCCCGCCGACGCGCGGAAGGGGCGGATGTCCCAGCTCTGCCCATGTTCGGTGACGAGAGCGTGGCCGAGCGGCAGGTTGGACAGCGCGCCCGGCGCGGACGCGACATCGACATCCACCGGCGTGGCATCGACCATCACGCGCCCCGCCCTGCGCGACGCGGCGTTCAGCCTGAACCCGCCAAGCCCGCCGACCCCGCCCACGCGCAAGGCAGCGGCAGACAAGGCCGCGGCGCTGGGCAGAAGGGCGGGCATCAGCGCCTCCCCTTCCCGCGCGATCAGGCCGGTATCCACGTCACCGCCGGCAAAATCGGGATGCGCCAGCGCCTTCACCAGGAAGCCCGCATTGGTGCGCAGCGGCCAGACGACCGACCGTTCCAGCGCGTCCGAAAGGGCGCGGCGCGCCTCATCCCGGGTCGCGCCGTGCGCGATCATCTTCGCGATCATCGGATCATAGAAGGGGGATATGGTCGCGCCCTGCTGCACGCCCGTGTCCACCCGGACGCTGTCGCCCAGATCGAACGCGTCCAGCCGCCCGATCGAAGGCAGGAAGCCCTTGATCGGATCTTCGGCATAGAGCCGCGCCTCCATGGCCCAGCCGTCGATCGCCAGTTCCTCTTGGCCGCGGGGCAGCAGTTCGCCCGACGCCGCGCGCAGCTGCCATTCGACCAGATCCTGTCCGGTGATCGCTTCGGTCACCGGATGTTCGACCTGAAGCCGCGTGTTCATCTCCATGAACCAGATGCGGTCCGCGCGCAGCCCTTCCGACGCATCGGCGATGAACTCGATCGTGCCGGCGCCGACATAGTCGACCGCCTTGGCCGCCCGTACCGCCGCCGCGCACAGCGCCTCCCGCGTTTGCGCGTCCATGCCGGGCGCCGGCGCTTCCTCGATCACCTTCTGGTGGCGGCGCTGCAGGGAACAGTCGCGTTCGAACAGATGGACGATGTTGCCGTGACGGTCGCCGAACACCTGCACCTCGATATGGCGCGGGCGCTGGATGAACTTCTCGATCAGCACATGGGCATTGCCGAAGGAGGATGCGGCCTCCCGCTGGCAGGACAGCAGCGCGTCGGCAAAGTCGGCGGGGCGCTCGACCAGGCGCATGCCCTTGCCGCCGCCGCCCGCCACCGCCTTGATGAGCACGGGATAGCCGATCGCCTCCGCCTCGGCGGCGAGGAAGACGGGGTCCTGATTCTCGCCCATATAGCCGGGCGTCACCGGCACTCCGGCCTGCGCCATCAGCTTCTTCGCCGCGTCCTTCAGGCCCATGGCGGTGATGCTGGCAGGATCGGGCCCGACCCAGACCAGCCCGGCATCGATGACAGCCTGGGCGAACTGCGCATTTTCCGACAGGAAGCCATAGCCCGGATGGATCGCCTGCGCGCCGGTCTGGCGGGCCGCTTCGATGATGCGGTCGCCCAGCAGATAGCTTTCACGGACCGGGGACGCGCCGATATGGACCGCTTCGTCCGCTTGCGCGACGTGCAGCGCGTTGGCGTCCGCGTCCGAATAGACCGCGACCGTGCGGATACCCAGCCGACGAGCGGTCTTGATAATACGGCAGGCGATCTCGCCGCGATTGGCGATGAGGAGGGAACCTATCATGGGCATCACATCCGGAACACGCCGAACGACGCGCGTTCGGGGATTGGAGCATTGAGCGCGGCGGCGAAGGCAAGACCCAGCACGTCGCGCGTCTGGGCGGGATCGATGATGCCATCGTCCCACAGCCGCGACGTCGCGTACCAGGGATTGCCTTCCTTTTCATATTTCTCGCGAACGGGCGCCTTGAAGGCTTCGGCTTCCTCGGGCGTCCATTTGCTTGCATCGCGATGGACCGTGGCGAGCACCGACGCCGCCTGCTCCCCGCCCATCACCGAAATGCGGCTGTTGGGCCAGGTGAACAGGAAGCGCGGAGCATAGGCCCGGCCGCACATGCCGTAATTGCCCGCCCCGAAGCTGCCGCCGATCAGCACGGTGATCTTGGGCACGCTGGCCGTCGCGACCGCCGTTACCAGCTTGGCGCCATGCTTGGCGATCCCTTCCGCTTCATATTTGCCGCCGACCATGAAGCCGGAGATATTCTGGAGGAACAATAGCGGGATCTTCCGCTGGCAGGCCAGTTCGATGAAATGCGCGCCCTTGACCGCGCTTTCGCTGAACAGCACGCCGTTGTTCGCCAGGATCGCGACCGGCATGCCCCAGATATGGGCGAAGCCGCAAACGAGGCTGCTGCCATAGAGCGCCTTGAACTCATGAAATTCGCTGCCGTCGACGATCCGCGCGATCACTTCCCGCACATCATAGGGCGCGCGCACGTCCTGGGGGATGATGCCGTACAGTTCAGCCGGATCATATTTCGGCGCGACCGGTTCCCGAAGGTTGACGGAAGGCACCGTCTGGGGCGCCAGGGTCGCCACAATGTCGCGCACGATCGACAGCGCATGCTCGTCATTCTCGGCGACATGGTCGACGACGCCGGACTTGCGGCCGTGCAGGTCGCCCCCGCCCAGATCCTCGGCGGAAATAACCTCGCCGGTCGCGGCCTGCACCAGCGGCGGGCCGGCGAGGAAGATCGTGCCCTGGTTGCGCACGATCACCGTTTCGTCCGACATGGCGGGCACATAGGCGCCGCCCGCCGTGCAGCTGCCCATGACGCAGGCGATCTGCGGAATACCGCGCGCGGACAGGTTCGCCTGATTGTAGAAGATGCGGCCGAAATGCTCCCGGTCCGGGAAGACTTCCGCCTGGTGGGGCAGGTTCGCGCCGCCGCTATCGACCAGATAGATGCAGGGGAGATTGTTTTCGAGCGCGATCTCCTGCGCCCGCAGATGCTTCTTGACGGTCATGGGGTAGTAGGTGCCACCCTTCACCGTCGCGTCATTGGCGGCGATCATCACCTGGCGGCCCGCCACGCGGCCGATGCCCGCGATGATCCCCGCCCCCGCGACTTCACCGCCGTAAAGGCCGTTGGCGGCAAGCTGGCCGATCTCCAGGAAGGGGCTGCCCACATCCAGCACCGCTTCCACCCGGTCGCGCGGCAACAGCTTGCCCCGGCTCACATGGCGTTCCCGCGCCTTTTCACCGCCGCCCAGAGCCGCCGCCGCCACATCGGCGCGCAGTTCGTCCGCGAGCGCGCGATTATGGGCGGCGTTGATCCTGAAGGCTTCGCTGTCGGCCGACAGCATGCTTTCCAGCACCGGCCCGCTCACTGGCCAAGCCCGATCAGTTCGCGGCCGATGAGCATGCGGCGGATTTCGTTGGTGCCCGCCCCGATATCGAGCAGCTTGGCGTCGCGCATATATCGTTCGACCGGCCAATCCTTCGTATAGCCCGCGCCGCCCAGCGCCTGTACGGCTTCAAGCGCCGTCTTCATCGCATTCTCGCTGGCGACCAGGATGGCGCCCGCCGCGTCGAAGCGCGTCGTCCTGCCCGCATCGCAGGCGCGCGCGACCGCATAGACATAGGCGCGCGCACTGTTGAGCGCGACATACATGTCGGCGACCTTCGCCTGCATCAGCTGGAATGAACCGATCGGCTGACCGAACTGCTTGCGTTCGCGCACATAGGGCAGGACGGTGTCGAGGCAGGCCTGCATGATGCCAAGCTGGATGCCCGCCAGCACCGCACGCTCATAGTCAAGGCCGCTCATCAGCACCTTCGCGCCGCCGTTCAGCGGACCCATGACATTCTCGCGCGGCACTTCGCATTCGTTGAAGACGAGTTCGGCGGTCGGCGATCCGCGCATGCCGACCTTGTCGATCTTCTGCCCGATGGAAAAGCCCGGCATGTCCTTTTCAACCAGGAAGGCGGTGATGCCCTTGCTGCCCTCGCCCGTCTTTGCATAGACGACCAGCGTGTCGGCATAGGTCGCGTTGGTGATCCAGAATTTCGTGCCGTCGAGGATATAGCCCTTGTCGCTTTCCCGCGCCTTCAGCCGCATCGACACGACGTCCGATCCCGCGCCCGCTTCCGACATGGCCAGGCTGCCGACATGCTCGCCGGAAATCAGCTTGGGCAGATATTTCGCCTTCTGCTCCTCATTGCCCCAGCGGCGGATCTGGTTGACGCAGAGATTGGAGTGCGCGCCGTAGCTAAGGCCGATCGACGCCGATGCGCGGCTCACCTCCTCGCAAGCGACGACATGCTCCAGATAGCCCAGGCCCAGGCCGCCCCATTCCTCCTCCACCGTGATGCCGTGCAGGCCCAGCGCACCCATCGCGGTCCACAGTTCGTCGCGCGGGAACCAGTCCTCCGCATCGATCCGGGCCGCGAGAGGCGCGATGCGATCCGCCGCGAAGCGCGCGGTCGTGTCACGGATCATCTCGGCATTGTCGCCAAGCGCGAAATCGAAATCGGGCGTCATGGCCTCTCCTCACACCTGCAATTGCAGCGCCCTTTTATCAAGATTGGCGGACTCTGAAAAATTGACTGCGCATGAATCACATCATAGACAGGGTCTATGATCGAACGGTATCTGATCCATTATTTCCTGGCCGTGGTCGATCAGGGCAATTTCTCCCGCGCCGCTCAGCAATGCCGTGTTTCGCAGCCGACCTTGTCGGTGGGCATAGCCAAGCTTGAGACTCTGGTGGGGCATGTCCTGTTTCATCGCTCGAACCGGCGGGTCGAACTGACCGCCTCGGGCACACGCTTCCTGACGCATGCCCGCCATATCGAGGCGGAGTTCGCCAGGGCCGCGCAGGCAATGGCGCAAGATGATGAAAGGAAGCTCATTCGGGTCGGCCTGATCCCCACATTGCCGTCGGCCTGGATCGAGGCGGCGACGCGGGCGGCCTGCCGCGTCGATGCCGAGAAGCTGGAAATCGTCGAGGGTCGGATGCGCGACCTTTTACCGCGGCTGGAGCGCGGCCGGATCGACGCGCTGGTCGGCCTGGTGGAGCCCGACGCGCCCAGAGACAACATATTGTTCGAGGAAGGCTATGCGCTGGCGCTTGCCGACACGCATCCGCTTGCGTCCCGCACGATGCTGGAACCTGCCGAAGTCGCCGATGCCGAAATGATCGTGCGCCGCAATTGCGAGGCGCTCACGGATGTCAGCCGCTTTTTCACGCAGCGCGGCATCCGCCCCTTTTTCTCGGCCCGCACCACCAACGAGGACCGCGCTGTCGGCTATGTCAGAAGCGGGCTAGGGATCACGGTCATGCCGCAATGTTTCATGCAGCCGGGTCTGGCGATGCCGAAACTGGCCGGCTTCGAACAACGGCGGCGGATCGGCATTATCGTCGCGCCACCTGCCGTCGGGCGCGTGAAGGACAGCCAGTCCCTCAACGGATTTGCAAGCATTCTCAAGACGATCGCGACCGCTACGGTGTGACCGGCTCCCTCTAATTACCGTCGCTTGCTTCAGGGTTCGTCAATATGGCGTCAACCCATGCCGTGGCGATAAGGCCCGGCGGTGCCGCGCTGGACGACGATGCCCCCCGCCTTCACCACGGTCTCCCCCACATCGAGCAGCAGCGCGATCTCACCCGACAGGACGATATCATAATCGAGAACCGGGGGTGGGCCAAGCCCACCCCGCGCGTCTCACAGACCGTCGACGGCCTTGCTAACCAGGATATTCACCGCAACGCGGCGGTTCTGCGCCTTGCCTTCGGCGGTGCTATTGTCGGCCACAGGGTCCGCTTCGGACATCCCGGTGGGGGTCAACATGCGATAGGGCTTCCAGCCGCAAGCCTGCTGCAGGTAATTGATGACGCGACCGGCGCGCTTTTCGCTCAACACCTGGTTATATTCATAGTCACCCGTAGAATCGGTGTAACCGACAACCAGCAGCAGGGCGTTGCTCATCCCCTCGGCAGCGGTTGCCGCCGCGCAGAGGTCGTTTTTCGCCTGGGCGGACAGCACAGCCTTGCCCGTGTCGAAATTCACGTTCGTCGTGCTCTTGATATTATACTGGTCGATCTCACCCAGGCGACCGCGCAGCGCGGCCGTTGCCGCCGTCTGTTCGGCAAAGCCCTGTTCGGTGCCGTTATGGATCATCGACGCGGTCCTGAGATCCTTGTTCTGGAGATTGATCCGGCTCGCCACCAGGCCGCCGCCCGATTGCAAGGTCTTGACGCTCACGGGCACGCCGTTGAGCAGCGAGGTTGCGGCGAGCCTGCTGCGGTTGAGGCCGAAAAAGCCCTTGCTCGCGCTGATCTTGGTGGCGTCGTTGATGACGATCACGGACTTGGTGCCATCGGCGGTTGTGACCTGCATCTTGTCGCCGCTGCGCGCGGAGATGATGCCCTTGATTTCAGGGCCTGGGGTCATCTCGGACGGCGCCGGGCCGGAGAAGGTCGCCGAGACGTCGGCCGCAGGCGGCTCCTGCGTCTGCGCCGACAGGCTGCCCGACGATGCGCCGGAAAGCAGGGCAAGCATTAAGAGAAATTTTGGGCTTTTGGAAATGACACTCATCACGCTACTCCTTCAAAATTCGACCAGTCGGGCCTGCATGGCTGCAGCTTCTCGTCCGACTGCCGCCCGCGAGATGGCGTATTCAGCTGTCAGAACCCCTCCATCTACCTTCGTAAAATGTCCGGCATGGCGCTGCGGATGAGCGCCATGGATATTCTGCCTGTTCAGATTAACCTTTCTGCTACATGAACAGGCCGGGTCACACCGATGGTTGTGCGGACAATTGGAGCGCATCGTGCGACGAACGGATGCAGACCTCGCCGCGCAAACGAACATTCATCTGTGGAAGAGTTGCCCAATAGATTTTGGAGCCATTATCTCAATTGACAGCCATTTGCTTTCGAATAGCGCAAGGGTGAGGCCACAGGCAAAATTCAACAGTCTACTTTTTATCCTTCCGAAACATTCATTTGGTGCCGTCTTCGC
>DATFDS010000180.1:0-2797 GCA_035251955.1 Sphingobium sp.
CGCCCGGCAGGATGATCTGGTAGCCGCAGAACAGGCTCGGCGTGATCCGCGACTGGCCCGGCAGGCCGGGATTTTCGAACACCAGGACGCGGCGCTCGGCCTCCTCCGTGGAAATAAGGTCGCACGCCTCGATCAGATAGGGCCGCACGTCGCCATAGGCCCAATGCGCAGGCACCGCGGGCGACTTGGGCTCCTCCGCCACAAGGCCGCCCAGAACCCGCCACAGCGGCGCAAGGCTCTTCTCCCGCGCCCGATCGTAGAAGGGCGTCCGTCCCTCCTCTGCGGCGCGGTTAACCGTTTCTACAAAGCCATCTTCGGTCGCCATGACGCACCTCTCTTTCTGTCTCGTGCCATCCGTTCGCTCGGGCGCACAGGCGCACCGGCTCCCATCGGACCGCCAGCGAGTTTGAACATCTTCCATGTAAGGTTTACAGCAGAATGTCCAGAGCATAAACAGGCGGCGCCGGCCGATCGGCAACATTGTGCCGACCAGAATTCCGTTCAAAGGGCTATTCTCATGACCTTCCCCGACTGGCTTTACATCATCTGCGCCGTCCTTGCAGTCACCATTTCCGGGCTGGGGAAAGGCGGCTTCGCGGGCCTGGGGATGCTGTCGATGCCGGTCATGGCCCAAGGCGTGAACCCGATCGAAGGCGCGGCGATCCTTCTGCCTATCCTGGTGGTGCAGGACGCCGTCAGCGTCTGGGCCTTCCGCAGGAGCTGGGACAGGGCGATCCTCAAGGCCATGCTGCCGGGCATGGCTGCGGGCGTACTGCTTGGCTATCTGCTCGCGACCCTGGTCAACGAGAAGGTCGTGACCGGCATCATAGGCCTGTTGTCGCTGATCTTCGGTCTCTACAGGCTCTGGCTTGAACGCGGCGGAAAGATGCCGCTGCCCTCCAGTTCCCCTTATTGGGTCGGCTCCCTGTTCGGCGTGGGGTCCGGCTTCGCCAGCCAGATCGCGCATGCCGGCGCCCCGCCGTTCCAGATGTGGGTGATCCCGCGCCAGCTGCCCCGCGACATTCTGGTGGGTACGACGGCAATCGCCTTCGCCGCGATGAACTGGATGAAGATTCCCGCTTATGCCGCACTGAACCAGTTCACCCGGGCAAACCTTCAGGCCAGCACCCTGCTACTGCCCGTGGCTCTGGCATCGACCGCTGCGGGGATCGTGCTGGTGCGCAAGGTCGACGCCCAACGCTTCTATACGCTCATCTATATTCTGATGGTCGTTCTCGGCCTCAGGCTGGTCATACAGATGCTGTGACGTGCGCTGATTCAGGCGATCCTGTTGGCCGGCCTCTCGCCAGCAACATGCGAATCGATCGCGTGGATGAGCATGTCAGCCATCGCCAGGCGCGCTTCCCAGGTCGAACTGCCGATATGCGGCAGCAGGAAAGCGTTCGGCAGATCGAGATAGCCGGGGTGGATGTCCGGTTCGTTATCGAAAACGTCGAGCGCCGCCGCCAGGATCTTCCCGTCCCGCAGCGCGGCGATCAGATCATCGTCATTTACCAGATCGCCCCGCCCGATATTCACCAGGATCATCGACGGCTTGGCGAGGCTGAGCGTGTCGGCCGCGATAAAGCGCCGTGTAGCGGGCGCGGACGGCCAGGCGAGCAGCACGACATCGCTCTCGGCAACGAGCGCGCGGGGATCCGGCTGGAACCGCGCCTCTTCCCCGGCGATCTCGCGCCGGTTGTGGTAGATGATGTCCATCCCGAAGGCACGCGCCCGATGGGCAATGCGGCGGCCGATTTCACCCATGCCCAGGATGCCGAGCGTCTTGCCGCCAAGTTCCATCCCGATCAGTTGTTGCGGCGTCCAGCCGGCCCACCTGCCCTCGCGAAGAAGGGCAATGCTTTCCGTCGCTCGCCGCGCAGCGCCGAGAAGCAGGAGCAGCGCGGCATCGGCCACGGCGTTGGCGAGAACCCCCGGCGTATTGAACACGGCGATGCCGCGTTCGGCGGCAGCCTCCAGATCGATATGATCGTGTCCGACCGAATAGGTGCCTATCATCCTGACCGAAGGGGGCAGGCCGGCGATCGCGGCCTTGTCGAAACGGTAGGGACGGATCGAACAGAGGATGGCGTCCGGTTCGACGTCCGCTGCATCGTCCAGCCCGCCCTGGACCAGGGAGAAGCGAGATCGGAACCGGTCCGCGACCCGATCAGGCAGGTCGAGCATCGACAATAGTTTCATGTGCATCCTCGTTTACGCCTGTGCGGATAGCAGTTTTATGTCTTCCATGGAAGTTTTATATTGCACGCCGTCGAACTTGGGCTTATCGAGAAAATCTCCGAGGTAAAGGTGCCGATGGCCCGCTCCTCCCACCACGAACAAGACTGATAGGCCGAGGATGACTGAACCCTTATTTCCTGCCCGGATCATCGCCATCGAGCTTGCGGCCGAGGACATATTGTCGTTCACGCTGCGGCCGCTGGATTCCACCCTGCCCGATCAGATCGATCCGGGAAGCCATGTCGATGTGCAATTGCCCAACGGGATGATGCGCAGCTATTCGCTGTCGAACGGGTTGGAGCACAAGCGCGGCTATCGCCTGACCGTGGCGCGCGACGCCAACAGTCGCGGCGGCTCCACCTACATGCACGACCATCTGCGGGTCGGCCAGATCGTGGAGATCAGCAAGCCGCGTAACAATTTCCACCTGGCGGAAGATGCCGCACTGTCGGTGTTCTTCGCCGGCGGCATCGGCGTCACGCCGTTCATTCCCATGATCGCGCGGCTCAACCAGATCGGCAGAGCGTGGCGCATCTATTATTGCACCCGCAATCAG
>DATFDS010000181.1:0-11495 GCA_035251955.1 Sphingobium sp.
CCGCAGTGGTCCATGTGGCTAAGGCATGCCGTGCTCCTGCCTTCGCAGGAGCATGATGGCGCGTTAGGCTGAGGGGCATCGAAAAGGAGTGCGCCTTGTCTACAACCCCGCTCGGCCATCCCGTCTACCGGGACATGCCCACCACCATTTTCGAGAAAATGTCTGCCCGCGCCCGCGAGGCCGATGCCATCAATCTGGGTCAGGGCTTTCCGGACTCCCGCGGCCCAGCGGATATTCTTCAGGCCGCCGCCGACGCGCTACTGACCCGATCCAGCCAATATCCGCCGAGCCCCGGCCTGCCCGAACTGCGCGCGGCGGTTGCCGATCACTATCGGCTGCACCAGCGCCTGGACCTGCACCCCGAAGAAGTCATCGTCACCTCCGGCGCGACCGAGGCGATTGCGGCGAGCCTGCTCGCGCTGATCCGGCCCGGCGACGAGGTCATCCTGCTAGCACCGCTCTATGACGCCTATCTGCCACTGATCGAGCGGGCCGGCGGTGTCGCGCGCGTGGTGCGGCTGAGCCCGCCCGACTGGCGGATCAGCCGCGCGGCGCTGGAGGCGGCCGCAGGTCCCGCAACGCGATTCCTGTTGATCAACAATCCGGTCAATCCCAGCGGCGTGGTGATGCGCGAGGCGGAGCTGGCGCTGCTCGCCGACTTCTGCGTGGAGCGCGACCTGATCGCGATCTGCGACGAGGTGTGGGAACATGTCACGTTCGACGGGATCGGGCACCGGCCGCTGATCGGCTTTCCCGGCATGCGGGAACGCACGGTGAAGATCGGCTCGGCAGGCAAGATCTTCTCGGTGACGGGCTGGAAGGTCGGCTGGATGTGCGCCGCGCCGCCGCTCGCCACCCTGCTCGCGCGGGCGCACCAGTTCCTGACCTTCACCACCCCGCCCAACCTGCAATGGGCGGCCGCGGAAGGGCTGGCCAGGCCGGAAAGCTGGTTTGCTTCCATGCGCGCGGACTATCAGGCGTCGCGCGACCGGCTGGTGGCCGGGCTGCGCGCGGCGGGCTATGCGGTGAATGCGAGCGGCGCGACCTGGTTCGTCACGGTCGATCTGCCCGCCTCGGGGATCGCGCTCGGCGATGCGACCTTTTGCGAGCGGATCATCGGCGAAGCCGGCGTGGCGGCGATCCCGATTTCCGCCTTCTACCCCGACGCGGCCGTTACCCATCTGGTGCGTCTGTGTTTTTCCAAGGCGGACGCGGTGATCGACGAGGCGGTGGCGCGGCTGGCGCGGTTTCGCGCATCCCTGGCCTGAGAGGGGTTGCGGCAAGAGCGTGGGCCCGCTAGGTTCACCTTTCGTTCCATTTAGGGGGCATCATGGACAGCCTGGCCGTCATCCTGATTTTCATTGCGCTGGCTGCTGGTCTCGGCCTCGGCTGGTTGCTGCGCGGCAAGATTGTCGCGCCGCTTGCGGTGGAGAAGGCGGACCTTGCCGCCAGGCTCGCCCAGACCGAGGCGCAGCGCAACGCGGCGCTGCAGGAGCTTGTGGTGGCCCAGGATCGAGCAGGCCAGGCGGGCGAGCTGGCGCAGCGGCTGGAGGATGAGCGGGCGGCGCGTGAGTTGGCGGCGCGCGAACTGGCGGCGCTGCGATCGGAGGCGCAGGCGCGCGCCGACGCCTTCGAGGCGCAGATCGCCGCCCTCAAGGATGCCAAGGAGCAGCTGTCGGCGCAGTTCAGCGAGATTGGCGGCAAGCTGCTGCACCAGGCGCAGAGCCATTTCCTGGAGCGGGCCGACCAGCGGCTCGCACAGGCCCATGAGAAGAGCGAGGCACAGCTGAAGCAATTGCTGCACCCGGTCAATGAAACGATCCAGCGCTACGACCAGAAGATCAGCCAGATCGAGCAGCAGCGCACCGAAGCCTATGGCATCCTGCGCGGCGAGATCGAATCGATGAAGGCCGGCCAGGAAGCGGTGCGCGCCGAAGCGCAGCGGCTGGTCGATTCGCTGCGCCATGCGCCCAAGGCGCGGGGCCGCTGGGGCGAGCAGCAATTGCGCAACGTGCTCGAAACCTGCGGCTTGTCCGAACATGTGGATTTCCACACCGAAGTCAGCGTCGAGGGCGAGGATGGACGGCTGCGGCCCGACGCGATCCTGCGCGTGCCGGGCGGACGGGCGCTGGTGATCGACGCCAAGGTATCCTTGAACGCCTATCAGGACGCCTATGGCGCGGACGGTGAGGAAGAGCGCAAGCGGCTGCTCTCCGCCCATGCCGCCGCGATGCGCGCGCATGTGGAGACGTTGGGGCGCAAGGCCTATGCCGAACAGTTCGACGAAGCGCCCGACTATGTGATCATGTTCGTGCCCGGCGAGCATTTCCTGTCCGCCGCGCTGGAGCATGATCCGCAGCTTTGGGACCATGCCTTCGGCAAGCGCGTGCTGCTGGCGACGCCGACCAACCTGATCGCGATCGCGCGCACGGTCGCCGCGGTCTGGCGTCAGGAGAAGATGGCGGATGAGGCAAAGCGGATCGGCGCGCTCGGCAAGGAACTATATGAACGGCTTGCCGGCGCGGCAGGATCGCTCAAGAAGCTCGGCAACCGGCTCAACGGCGCGGTCGGCGACTATAACGCCTTTGTCGGCAGCTTCGAGGGCCGCGTGCTGGTGACGGGCCGCAAGCTGCGCGACCTCAACATCGAAACCGGTGGTCGGGAGTTGGAGGAATTGGAGCCGGTAGAGGCGCTGGTGCGCGAGCCTGCCTCCCCCGAAGCGCTGCGCGCCCTGCCCGATATGCTGCCCCAAGCCTTGCCGGATGCGGCGGAATAGAGGCGGTCCGAGGGCAGGGATCGGTGGAAGGCCGTCGTGGTCACGCCCCGCCCTGCCCTTGGATCAGCGGCATGACCGGGTCTGCCCAAAGCTTGTGCTTTTACGCCCCCGCCAGTAAGGCCCGCCGGGCATGACTCGTCCGCTCACCTTCGCCATTCCCAAGGGCCGCATCCTCGATGAGGCACTGCCCCTGCTCGCCCGCGCCGGTATCGAACCGGAGGCGGAGTTCCATGACAAGAAGAGCCGCGCGCTGCGCTTCGCCACCAATCGGCCCGACGTGTCGATCATCCGCGTGCGCGCGTTCGACGTGGCCACCTTCGTCGCCCATGGCGCCGCGCAGATCGGCATCGTCGGATCGGACGTGCTGGAAGAGTTCGATTATTCCGAGATATACGCGCCGGTCGACCTCGACATGGGGCATTGCCGCCTGTCGATCGCCGAGCCTGTGGGCCTCGCCGATGAGGATGAGGCGGCGATGAGCCATGTGCGCGTCGCGACCAAATATCCCTATCTCACGCGCAGATATTATGAGGCGCGGGGCATCCAGGCGGAGTGTGTCAAGCTCAACGGCGCGATGGAACTGGCGCCTTCGCTGGGCCTGTCGCGGCGGATCGTTGATCTGGTCTCGTCGGGCGCGACGCTCAAGGCTAATGGGCTGGTCGAAACCCATGTCATCATGCAGGTGTCGGCGCGCCTGATCGTCAATCGCGCCGCCTACAAGATGCGCTCTGCGGACCTGACCCCGCTGGTCGATGCCTTCCGCAAGGCCGTGGGGGGCAAGGATGCCGCTTGATTCCACATCCGTCATTCCCGCGAAAGCGGGAACCCATCTCCTGTACGGGCCGCTTGGTGCTTCTGATGGGAGATGGATCCCCGCCTTCGCTGGGATGACGGAAGAAGTGAGGAGAGGCTGATGCCCCTGCGTCTTTCCACCACCGACAGCGATTTCGCCGCCGCCTTCACCGCGCTGGTCGATGCCCGGCGGGAGGCGGACGAGGATGTGTCGCGCGATGTCAGCGCGATCCTCAAGCGCGTGCGGGCCGAAGGCGACGCGGCGCTGGCGGACTATACCGCACGCTTCGATCGCCACGACCTCGACGCCAGCGGCTGGTCGGTGACGCCGGCCGAATGCCGCGCCGCACTGGACGGGATTTCCACCGAGCTGCGCGACGCGCTCGACCTCGCGGCGGCGCGCATCACCGCCTATCATGAAAAGCAAAGGCCGCAGGACAGCGACAGCATCGACAGCGCCGGCGTGCGGCTGGGCGCACGCTGGAGTGCGGTCGATGCCGCCGGCCTCTATGTGCCGGGCGGCCGGGCGGCCTATCCCAGCTCGCTGCTGATGAACGTCATCCCGGCCAAGGTCGCGGGCGTCCAACGCATCGCGATGGTGACGCCGACTCCCAAGGGCGAGATCAATCCGCTCGTGCTTGCCGCCGCCAGCATCGCGGGGATCGAGGAAATCTGGCGCATCGGCGGCGCGCAAGCGGTGGCGGCGCTCGCCTATGGCACTGATCGGATCCAGCCGGTCGACGTCATCACCGGTCCCGGCAATGCCTGGGTCGCCGAAGCCAAGCGCCAATTATATGGCGTGGTCGGCATCGACATGGTGGCCGGCCCGTCGGAGATCGTCGTGGTCGCGGACGCGAAGAACGATCCCGACTGGATCGCCGCCGATCTGCTGAGCCAGTCGGAGCATGACCCGACCAGCCAGTCGATCCTGTTCACCGATGACGCCGCCTTTGCCGATGCTGTCGCGGCGGCGGTGGAAAAGCGCCTGCCGCTGCTCTCGACCCAGGCGGTCGCGACCACCAGCTGGGCCGCCAATGGTGCGATCATCCTGGTGCGCGACCTCGAAGAGGCCATGCCGCTCGTCGATCGCCTCGCCCCCGAACATCTGGAACTGGCCGTGGATGAACCCGACGCGCTGTTCGCGCAGGTGCGCCATGCCGGATCGGTCTTCCTTGGCCGGATGACGCCCGAGGCGGTGGGCGATTATGTCGCCGGACCCAACCATGTGCTGCCGACCGGCCGCCGCGCGCGTTTTTCCTCGGGCCTGTCGGTGCTGGATTTCATGAAGCGCACCAGCTTTTTGAGCCTCGACCGGGCCGCGGTCGGCGCGATCGGGCCTGCTGCGGTCGCGCTGGCGGAGGCCGAAGGGCTTCCCGCGCATGCGGCTTCGGTGGCGCTGCGGCTGCAATAATTCTCATCCGTTCGGTTCGAGCCTGTCGAGAACCGGATGCGCAGGGTTCTCGACAGGATCGAACCGAACGGAATAGAAGATCTTTATGAACGAACGCTCGAAATCCCGCTCCGCCGCGCGCCTTGCCGCGGTCCAGGCGCTCTACCAGCTGGAGATGGAAGGCACGCCGGTCCACATCCTGCTGCATGAGTTCCACCAGCACCGTCTGGGCGCGACGATCGAGGATGTCACCTATGCCGATGCGGAGCAGAGCTTCTTCGACGATATCGTGCAGGGCGTGGACCGCCGCCGCGAGGAAATTGACGGCCTGATCGTTGCGCGCCTGTCCAAGGGCTGGAGCCTGGAACGGCTCGACAAGCCGATGCGCCAGATCCTGCGCGCGGGCAGCTATGAACTGCTTGCCCGCAAGGATGTGGCGACCGGCACCGTCATCAGCGAATATGTCGACGTCGCCCACGCCTTCTACGACAAGCGCGAGGCGGGGTTCGTCAACGGCCTGCTCGACGCCGTGGCGAAGGATGTGCGGAAATAAGTCTGTTCGCCCCTCGACAGAACAGCGTGCTCCTGCGAAGGCAGGAGCCTGGGCCCACCGCTTGAACTGGGCTCCTGCCTCCGCAGGAGCATGGTGAGCCAGGAAGGCTCGGGTGCATGTCCGCCGAATCCCGCTTCCTGACACTGCTGCGCCTGCTGGCGAACGACCCCGCCGCCCAAGGCCTGCGCGATGACGTCGCGGTGCTGGAGGTGGGAGGCGCGCGCCTGATCCTCACCAGCGATACGATGGTCGAGGGGGTGCATTATCTTCCCACCGATCCGCCCGCCGATGTCGGTTGGAAGCTGGCGGCCGTGAACCTGTCCGATCTGGCGGCGAAGGGCGCGAAGCCCTTGGGGTGCCTGCTCAACTACGCCCTCTCCGGCGATGAGGCATGGGACATAGGCTTTCTGGAAGGCCTGGGCGAAGCGCTCGGCCGCCACGCGATGCCGCTGCTGGGCGGCGACACGGTCGGCATGCCGCAGGGTGCGCCCCGCAGCTACAGCCTGACCGCCCTGGGCGAGGCGACCGGTCCGGTGCCGATCCGCGGCGGCGCGCGCGCAGGCGATCAGCTCTACAGTACCGGCCCGGTGGGCGATGCCGGCGTGGGGCTGGACCTGCTCCGGTCGAATGCCGCCGCCTCCGGCCCTCTGGTCGACGCCTATCGCCGGCCCCGGCCGCGTCTGGCCGAAGGCATGCTGCTTGCCCCCCTTGTCCATGCCATGATGGACCTGTCCGACGGGCTGCTGATCGACGCCATGCGCATGGCGCAGGCGAGCGGGCTGGCCGTCACCATCGACCATATCCCGCTCTCACCAGCGCTGGAGACGGCGCGCGGTGCCAGCAGCGCGGCCCAGATCGCCGCCGCGCAGGCAGGCGACGATTATGAACTGCTGTTCGCCCTTCCCGCCGGGCAAAAGCCGCCCATCCATGCCATCCCGGTCGGCCGCTTCACCCAAGGCTCCGGCCTCACCCTGACGATCGACGGGGTGGCCGTACCGCTGCCCGCACGGCTCGGCTGGGAGCATGGCTGACGCCTTGCCGGCCAAAAGCCTGTTTTACGTCAATTCCATAACGGCTTGACGCCGCCCGTCGGCCCTGTAGCTTCGCCCCATCCTTTCTCAGCCCGGTGGACGCCCATGACGTGCGCGACCTTGATGCTGATTGATGCGGTGCCCGATGCCGGATGCGTGAAGCCCGGCCGCCCGCTGCCATGTCTTTCATCCGCCCGTCATTCCCTGCGGGGCGGCCGATGACAGGAAAAACAGGGGGAGAGGAAACTTCATGCAGATTGTCCATATCGCCATAGGGTGCGGCCTGCTGGCCATATTCTACGGCCTGATCACCAGTCGCCAGGTCTTGGCAGCCTCTGCCGGCAACGAGACTATGCAAGCCATCGCCGGGGCCATTCAGGAAGGGGCAAAGGCCTATCTCAGCCGTCAATATATGACGATCGGCATGGTGGGCGTGGTCGTGGCGGGCCTCGTCTTCTTCTTCCTGGGGACGATTTCGGCGACCGGCTTCCTGATCGGCGCCATTCTGTCGGGCTCGGCGGGTTTCATCGGCATGAATATCTCGGTGCGCGCCAATGTCCGCACCGCCGAAGCCGCGCGCGGCACGCTGCAGAGCGGGCTGACCGTGGCCTTTCGGGCGGGCGCGATCACCGGCATGCTGGTGGCGGGCCTCGCTTTGCTCGCGATCAGCGTTTTCTTCTGGTATCTGACCGGGCCTGCGGGCCATGCGCCCGACGACCGGGTGGTGATCGACAGCCTGGTGGCGCTGGCCTTCGGCGCCAGCCTCATTTCCATCTTCGCGCGTCTGGGCGGCGGCATATTCACGAAAGCCGCTGACGTCGGCGCCGATCTGGTCGGCAAGGTCGAAGCCGGCATCCCGGAGGATGATCCGCGCAACCCCGCCGTCATCGCCGACAATGTGGGCGACAATGTCGGCGATTGCGCGGGCATGGCGGCCGACCTGTTCGAAACCTATGTCGTCACCGTCGGCGCGACCATGGTGCTGACCGCGCTGCTGGTGAGCAACAGCGTCGACAACAACTTCTTGATGCAGCTGATGTCGCTGCCGCTGATCGTGGGCGGCGTGTGCATCATCACTTCGATCATCGGCACCTATATGGTGCGCCTGGGCGCCAGCCAGTCGATCATGGGCGCGCTCTACAAGGGCTTCTGGACCACCGCGCTCCTCTCGATCCCGGCGCTCTATGCGGCGACCACCTTCACTCTGGGCGACCTTAATGCCCGCTTCGGCACCGATCTGGACGGCAGCGGCGGCTATACCGGCATGGCCCTGTTCTGGTCGATGATGGTCGGCCTGGCGGTCACGGGCCTGATCGTCTGGATCACCGAATATTATACCGGCACCAACTATCGCCCGGTGCGCAGCATCGCCCGCGCGTCGGAAACCGGCCATGGCACCAACGTCATCCAGGGGCTGGCGGTGAGCCTGGAAGCCACCGCCCTGCCGACGCTGGTGATCGTCGCGGGTATCATCGTCGCGCATCAGCTTGCCGGCCTCATCGGCATCGCCTTCGCCGCGACCGCGATGCTGGCGCTGGCCGGGATGGTTGTGGCGCTGGATGCCTATGGTCCCGTCACCGACAATGCCGGCGGCATCGCGGAAATGTCGCATCTCGACGACAGCGTGCGCGGCAAGACCGACGCACTCGACGCCGTGGGCAACACGACCAAGGCAGTGACGAAAGGCTATGCGATCGGGTCGGCCGGCCTCGCCGCCCTCGTCCTGTTCGGCGCCTATACGGAGGATCTGAAATTCTACAACAGCGCGCTCGGCCTGACCGAGCCTGTGGATTTCAGCCTTTCCAACCCCTATGTCATCGTCGGCCTGCTGCTGGGCGCGCTGCTGCCTTATCTGTTCGGGGCGATGGGCATGACCGCGGTCGGTCGTGCGGCGGGCGATGTGGTCAAGGACGTGCGCGACCAGTTCGCCACCAATGCCGGCATCATGGAAGGGACCTCGCGCCCCGATTATGCCCGCACCGTCGACCTCGTGACTCGCGCCGCCATCAAGGAGATGATCATCCCCAGCCTGCTGCCGGTGCTGGCGCCGATCGTCGTCTATTATGCGATCTCGGCGGTGGCGGGGACGCCCAACGGCTTTGCGGCGCTAGGCGCGTTGCTGCTGGGCGTGATCGTCTCGGGCCTGTTCGTCGCCATCTCCATGACCTCGGGCGGCGGCGCCTGGGACAATGCGAAAAAGTTCATCGAAGACGGCAATCATGGCGGCAAGGGCTCTGAGGCGCATAAGGCAGCCGTGACCGGCGATACGGTCGGCGATCCCTACAAGGACACCGCCGGCCCCGCCGTCAACCCGATGATCAAGATCACCAATATCGTCGCCCTGCTGCTGCTCGCCGCCCTGGCCCACGCGGGCTGAGACGCAACGGCGCAATGGGAAGGAAGACCCCGCCCCATATGGGGTCGGGGTCCTTTTTTTTGGACGAAGAAAGATCGACAGCCGTCACATTGTCATCAAACAGACAAAAAAAGGAAATGATATTTTCATGTAAAAGTCATAATCTCCCCGCCAACACATAGGGTGGGGGAGGCAATCGATGCGATCAACGTTCAAGATGCTGGCCCTGTCCGCGGCGCTGGCCCTGCCGGCGGCGGCCCATGCCACCGAGGATGAACAGCTCTGGACCGCCGCCAGCGCCACGGTGAAGCTCAGCGAAAAATGGCGCTTCTCACAGGAAGTCATTGTCCGTTTCAGCAACGATCGCGACGGCCTCTATGAGGTCGAGATGAATTCGCTGATCGGCTACAAGATCAGCAAGGCGGTGACGGTCTGGGCCGGCTACACCCATGATCCCAATTACAATGGCGGCGACTTTTCCGTGATGGAGCATCGCGGCCGCCAGCAGGTAACGTTCGACAATGTCGTCAAGATCGGCCCGGGAAGCCTCAGCGCCCGGCTGCGGCTGGAGCAGCGCTGGCGCGAAGGCGTCGACGGCACCGCCTGGCGCCTGCGGCCCTATATAAAATATGTGCTGCCGTTCAAGGAGGGCGGCAAGACCGCATTGGTGCTGAGCCATGAGAGCTTCATCGACCTCAACACCACCAATTTCCAGCGGGTCGAGGGCGAGGAGCGGATGCGCAACCTGATCGCCATCACCACGCCGGTCGCAAAGAATGTGAATGCCGAAATCGGCTATCTGCACCAGCATGGTTTCCGGCCGCATGCGGATGATCCGAACGACAATGTGGCATCCTTTTCGCTGAGCTTCAGTTTTTGAAGTAAGGCGGCGGGTAGCGGCCAGGAGCGGACATATTCCCCCTCCCGCAGGCGGGAGGGGGAGTGTCCGCTCTCCACCCAAACCGGTCTCGCTTGCCCCTTGGCCCTTCGTGGGCTTATAGCCCCGCCCATGACCAGCGAACCCTTCCGCTCGCAGCTTGCGGCGCTCGAAAAGCGCGGTCGGCTGCGTCAGTTGATGCCGCGCGCGGGGCGGGACTTTGCCTCGAACGACTATCTCGCCCTCGCCTCCGACCCGATCATCGGGCAGGCCGTTGCCGATGCCGTCGCGCGCGGCGTGCCGGTGGGATCGGGCGGATCGCGCCTGTTGCGTGGCAATGCGCCCGAGCATGAAGGACTGGAGGCGAAGGCCGCCGCCTTCTTCCGCACGCAAGCCGCCTTGTTTCTCGCCAATGGCTTCGCCGCCAATCTTACCTTGTTCGCGACGCTGCCCCAGCGCGGCGACCTGATCGTCGCGGACGAGTTGATCCATGCCAGCGTTCATGACGGCATCCGGATGTCGAAGGCCGTCACCGTCTTCGCCCGGCACAATGATGTGCAGAGCTTTGCCGACCTGATCAGCGCCTGGCGCGCAGAGGGCGGCACCGGGCGGGTCTGGATCGCGGTCGAGACGCTCTATTCGATGGACGGCGACATGGCGCCGCTGTCGGAACTGGCACGGCTCGCCGCCAAGCACGAAGCCATGCTGGTGCTGGACGAAGCCCATGCCACGGGCGTGTTCGGCCCCAATGGACGCGGATTGTCGGCTGGGCTGGACGGGCTGCACAATGTCGTGACGCTGCACACTTGTGGCAAGGCGATGGGCGTGGAGGGCGCCTTGATCTGCGGGCCGCGCATCCTTGTCGACTATCTCGTCAACCGCGCCCGGCCCTTCATCTTTTCGACCGCGCCCTCGCCACTGATGGCCGTGGCCGTGTCCGCCGCGCTCGACCGGATCGAGCAGGCGGAGGATCTGCGCGCACGGTTGACCACGCTGCGCGTCGATGCCGGCGAAGCGATTTGCGGGCCCTTGGGCCTGCCGGCGCCGCGCAGCCAGATCCTGCCCGTCATCCTGGGAGAGGACCGCCGCGCCATGGCCGCCGCCGCCGCACTGCAAGAGGCGGGCTTCGACGTGCGCGGCATCCGCCCGCCGACCGTGCCGCCTGGCACCAGCCGGCTGCGCATCTCGCTGACGCTGAATGTCGGTCGCGCCGATGTGCTGGCGCTGGGTGAACAGTTGCGGGCGATCCTGTCGTGAACCGCTTCATCGTCACCGGCACCGACACCGGGATCGGCAAGACCGTCTTTTCCGCGGGCCTCGCCGGAGCGCTCGGCGCGCATTATTGGAAGCCGGTTCAGGCCGGCGTCGATCCGCAGGGCGACAAGGAGACCGTCGCGCGTCTTTCCGGCCTGCCCGCCGCGCACATTCTGCCCGAAGCCTATCGCCTGACGACGCCCGCCTCGCCCCATCTGGCCGCGCGGATCGACGGGGTGACGATCAACCTGGACCGGCTCGCCCTGCCGCGGATCGATGGCCCGCTGGTGATCGAGGGCGCGGGCGGCGTGCTGGTGCCGGTCAGCGAGACGCTGCTGATGGCGGACCTGTTCGCCCATTGGGGGTTGCCGGTGATCCTGTGCGCCCGCACCGGGCTCGGCACGATCAACCACAGCCTGCTGAGTATCGAGGCACTGCGCGGGCGGGGCGTGCCGATCGCGGGCAT
>DATFDS010000182.1:0-2797 GCA_035251955.1 Sphingobium sp.
AGCTTTCAGGACACCGCCTTCGACAATATCAAGGGCTCTCTGCAATATGAGATCAGCCCCGACGACAGGATCAGCATCGGCGGCGAATGGCGCCGGTTCAAGAATAGCGGCTTTACCCAGACCTCGCCCGATGCGCTGCTGCCCGGTTTCCGGTCGGGCTCGATCAGCGCCGACATCAGCGGCTATGCCAGCACCTATACCGGCTACAAGGGGCAGGACTGGGTCATCGTCGACTATGACAAGGCGCTTTCCACCCTGGGCGTCGACCGCAGCCGCTTCCTGATCGATCGGGGCACCGTCTTTGCGGTGGAGGAACGCACCGCCGCCGGCTATATCCAGTATGACTGGAACCATATGCTGGGCAGCCTGCCGTTCCGCGGCAATGTGGGCGTGCGCTATTACAGCACCGATATCGATTCGACGGGCGTCGGCACAGTGGCAAGAGCCGCAAGCGCAATCAGCATCCCCGGCCATTATGACGGCATCCTGCCCGCCGCGAACCTGATCTTCGATCTCAAGGATAATCTGGTCCTGCGTGCCGCCGCCGCGCGCAATATCAACCGTCCCACCCTGGGCTCGCTGGCGGTGAACGGCACCGTCACACGTGGCGACAACGGCGAGATATCCGTATCGGTCGGCAATCCCCGGTTGAAGCCCTACAAATCGACCGATCTCGACCTGTCGCTGGAATATTACTTCGGCAAGATCGGGTCGATTTCGGCCGCTGCCTTCTACAAGACGCTGGATGGTTTCATCGCCACCCGGACGGTCAACAATGTGCCCTATAGCGATACGGGACTGTCGACCGCTCTCCTGCCCGGACTGACCGCCGACACCAATGTCACGTCATTTTCGCGTCCGATCAACCTCGGCAAGACCGACCTTTGGGGCATCGAGTTGGCGGCGCAGAGCGACTTCACCTTCCTGCCCGCGCCGTTTGATCATCTGGGCGCGCGGGTGAACTTCACCTATGTTGATTCCAAATTCGACTATTCCAAAATCTATGCCGACGGTGCCCACACGACGCTGGAGGGCATGTCGCACGTCAACGCCAATGCGACGCTCTACTATCAGGACGAGAAGTTCGACATGCGGGTGTCGGGCAATTATCGCAGCAGCTATGTCTTCAGCGCCGCGCCCATCACAAGCGCGCTGGGGCAGGACCAGGATCTGAGCGGCTATGCAGCGACCCTCTATGTCGACATGTCCGCGCACTACAAGATCAACGACCATGTCCAGATCACGCTGAACGGCGTCAACCTGACCAACCAGGCGGAAAAGCAATATTCGGACAGCAGCAAGCGCCTTTATGTCGTCACCCGTTCGGGCCGGACGATCATGGGCGGCGTGCGTTTCGAATTCTGAAAATGCCCAAAGGGTCGCGGGGGGGGGAGGGACGGCAGTTGCCGCCCCTCTTTCCGTTTTTACCGGGCGATGATGTTCACATCGCTGTCATAAAGCATTGCTAGCGGCCCGCGCGGAGGACGCGCGCCTGCTATTGAAATCCCCCTGTCTGCTCCCCTTCCCATGTCTGTCGATCCTGCTGGCGCTGGCGCCCATGGCTCCGGGCGTGGCGGCGGCGCGCACGCAGGGTAAGGGCGGCGAAACCATCCACGTCTTCGATATTCCCGCCGGGCGGCTGGTGGAAACGCTCCAGAAGATCAGCCAGCAGGCCGATGTCCAGATATTGGCGTCCGTGCGCCCAGACCTGCGCGCGTCCCGGCCCGTGCGCGGGCGGCTTTCCGCCGACGCGGCCATTGCCCGCGCCACCGCCGGACAATCCTTGCTCGTGCGGCGGACGTCCGCCGGCTTCCTGATTTCCGAGGCGGCAACGTCGCGGCCCGCACCGCCGCCACGTCCCTCACCCGCCCCGCCGGTCATGCAGCAGGAGAGCCCCATTGACACGCCGATCGTCGTGACCGGCTATCGTGAGAGCCTGCGCGCCGCCGCGCTGGCCCGGCGCGACGCCATCGGCTTCATCGAAGTCACCCGCGCCGAAGACATTGCCGCCTTTCCCGACCGCAATGCAGCCGATGCGCTCCAGCGCCTGCCCGGCGTCGCCATCAGCCGCGACAATGGCGAAGGGCGGCAGATTTCCCTGCGCGGACTGGGACCGATGTTTACGCGCACGACCCTCAACGGCGTCGAGGCGCTCGCGACCACGGCATCGGGTTTCGACAATCGCGGATCGGTCAGCCGCCAGCGGCGCTTCGATTATTCGGTGTTCGACGCCAGCCTCTTCTCGCAGGTGCGGATCGAAAAAAGCTGGTCGGTGGACCAGGAAGCAGGCGGCATCGGTGGGCTCGTCGCGCTCCATACGGTACGGCCCTTCGACCGGCCGACCAATGTCACCCTGCTTTCGGTACAGGGCCGCACGGGCAGCGTCGCCCGCCAGGTCACGCCAATGGTCATCGCGGAAATGTCGCGCCGCAACAGCCATTGGGGGGCGCTGCTGGCCCTGTCCTACAGCCGTAATCAGGTCATCGAATATGGCTATCGCAATTGGGACTGGGCACCCTTCACCCTCACGCCCGTCCATATCGGAACGGAGATTGGCGACAGCGACCGGGCGCGGCTGACGGACGGCGACAACCCGCTCTATGGCGCGCGGGCGATGAGCTATTCGACCTGGACCAACCGTTTCCACCGCCTGAACATCGTGGGTTCGATCCAGCATGAGAGCGACGGCGGCCTCAAGGTCGCATTGGACCTGGTCCATGCCCGGCTGTCCAATCGCCGGGACGAATATTCGCTGGCCGCCGCCGGAACCGATGGCCTGACCGGCCGCGTCGAGGGC
>DATFDS010000183.1:0-4742 GCA_035251955.1 Sphingobium sp.
CAGGGCGTGAAGGGCGTCGTCTCGCGCTTCGGCCTGACGCTGCCGCAGGGCATCAACCCCGCGCTCAAGAACGCCGCCGCCGTGCTGGTGACGGCCGATCTTCCCGCCTTCGCCAAGCCCGGCCAGCGGCTCGACGTCACCGTCTCCGCGCTCGGCAAGGCCAAGTCGCTGCGCGGCGGCACCCTCATCATGACCCCCTTGCGCGGCGCGGATAACGAAATCTACGCCATGTCGCAGGGCAACCTTGCCGTCGGCGGCCTCGGCGTCTCCGGCGCGGACGGCAGCCAGGTGTCGGTCAACATTCCCTCCGCCGGCCGTATTCCGGGCGGCGCGACCGTCGAGCGCGCGGTCGCGACCGGCTTCGACACCGCGCCGACGCTGACCTTCAACCTGGCGGAAGCCGACCTGACCACCGCCCTGCGCGTGGCCGACGGCATCAACCGCACCTTCGGCGACAGCCGAGCCCACGCCACCGACGCCGTGTCGGTGAACATCACCGCCGCACCCGGCGCGACCGATCGCATCATGATGATGGGCATGATCGAGAATATCGAGATCAAGCCCGCCGATGCCCCGGCAAAGGTCATCGTCAACGCCCGCACCGGCACCGTCGTCATCAACGGCGCGGTGAAGATCCATCCCGCCGCCGTCGCGCACGGCAAACTGACGGTCAGCGTCAATGAATCCCCGCGCGTCGTCCAGCCCGCGCCCTTCTCGCAAGGGAAAACCGCGTTGGAACCGTCCAGCTCGATTTCGATCGATCAGGAAAAGAAACCGATGGTCAATTTTAAAGGTGGAGCGTCGCTGGCCGATATAGTCAAAGCGGTGAACGCCATCGGGGCCTCTCCCGCCGACATGGTCGCGATCCTCGAAGCCTTGAAGCAGGCAGGCGCGATGAAGGCTGAACTGGTGGTGTTGTGATGCAGATTTCTTCGCTTTCCACAGGGGCGCAAGTCCCCGCATCGCCGCAGAAGGCGCAGCTGGAACAGGTCGCCAAACAGTTCGAGGCGATTTTCCTGCGCCAGATGATCGGCACCATGCGCCAGTCCGGCGGCGGCGAAGGCATTTTCGATTCGAGCGCGACCGAACAGTTTCGCGACATGTCCGACGCCCGCACCGCCGACAGCATGGCGGAAAAAGGCGCGCTCGGCATCGCGGAAATGCTGTTGCGCCAATATGAGAGCCGCCAGCCCACCGCCCCCGCCGCTCCTGCCCCGGCGCAGGATAAGGGCGCATGAGCGACCTCTTCATCATCGGCGCCTCTGGCACCCGCGCCTATCGGCAGGCGATGGCGGCGATCTCGGAAAATATCGCCAACGCCAGCACGGAAGGCTATTCGCGCCGCTCGCTGACCACGATCGAGTCGGGCTCCTCCACCTCGACGATGGCGACCTATACCCCGCGCGCCAATTTCGGCGGCACCGAGGTGAAGGGCGTCAACCGCGCCGCCGATCCCTATCTCGACGCGGCGGTCCGCTACACCGGCACGGCGCTCAGCAATTCGACGGCGCGGCTGCGCTGGATGACCGATTTGGAAGGCGCGCTCAACGACACGGATACCGGCATCGGCAAGCTGATGACGGCGATGTATCAGAATATCGACAAGCTGGCCGCCAGTCCCAGCGACACATCCTTGCGCGTGACGACGCTCGACAGCATCAGCCGCGTCGCCGAGGCTTTTCAGCGGACCTCCGCCGATCTCGCGCAGGTCTCCGCCGGCATCGCCACCGAGGCGCAGTCCTCCGTCGAAACGATCAATCGATCGATCAACCAGTTGGCGGACATCAACAACAGCCTGCTGCGCGCACAGCCCGGCACGTCCGCCTACGCCCAGTTGCTCGACAGCCGCGACGCCGCGCTCAACACATTGTCCGCGAACGTCAACGTCGACATCAGCTTCGGCGCGCACGACATGGCGACGATCAACTATAATGGCACGACGCTGGTGCAGGGTCAGAACGCCACGACCGTCGCGTTGACGGTCAATGCCAACGGCACGCTGTCGCTCGCGACCAGCGGCGGCGCCGCCCTTACCGCCCCTTCGAACGGCACGCTCGGCGGACTCTTCTCCGCCGCCAGCACCGCAACGCAGCGCCGCACGAGTCTCGACACGCTGGCGCAGCAGTTCGTCACGGACATGAACGCCTGGCACGCGCAGGGTCGCACCGACGCCAATGCGGCGGGCGGCGCGCTCCTGTCCGGCACCACGGCAGCCACCGTCACCGCGCTCATCACCGATCCTGCCGCACTCGCCACCAAATCGACCGACGGCACGCTCAACGGCAACCTGCTGAATGCCGGCACCGTGCTGCGCGGCAATGGCAGCGTCGAAAGCGGCTGGACCTCGATCATCGCGACGCAGGCCAACCTGCTCGCTTCGATCAAGGCCGAACAGACCACCGCGCAGGGCCGCAGCGACCAGGCGATCGCCGCCCGCGAAGCGGTGAGCGGCGTCGACCTCGACATGGAAGCCGCCGAACTTCTGCGGCTTCAGCAAGCCTATTCCGGCTCCGCGAAAATATTGCAGGTCGCCAAGGAAACGGTCGACGCGATCCTGCAGATCATCTGAAAGGGCTGACCCATGGTAGGCATCACCAACAAGACGCTGATCGCCGAAATCCGCCGGCAGCAACAGCTTTCCCAAGGCATCGTCGAAGGGCAGACCGCCATTTCGACCGGCGTCACCCTCACCAAGCCGTCCGACAACAGCCTCGCCTGGGTCCAGGTGTCGGAAATCGGCAAGGCGCAGGCGCAGCAGTCGGCCTGGCAGACCAATGTCAGCTATGGTTCGACCCGCGCCGCCAATGCCGAAGCCAATCTGGAGCAGATCAACACGCTGCTGGTCCGGGCGCAGGAACTCGTCACCTCGGCCCGCAACGGCGCGCTCAACGATTCGGGCCGTGCCGCCATCGTCGAGGAAATGAAGACGATCCGCACCACGGTGGGATCGCTGCTGACGCAGGAAGATTATCAGGGCGTGCCGGTGTTCGACGATACCCAGAGCACGCTCGTGCCGGTCAGCCGGGGCCTAAACCTGGCCGTCGTCGGCACGCGCCAGGAAGTATCGGAAGGGATCGACGTCAACGGCACGCCGATGTCGCTCGACGATATTTTGTCGGGCAGCATCACCGCACTGGAAAGCGGCACCGACGCGGACCTTGTCACCGCGCTCGGTTCGATTCGCACCGGCCAGGCGCATATCGTCGTCGAACAGGCCAGGCAGGGCGTGCGCGGCGACCGGCTGGATGTGATCGGCAACCGGCTGACGACGGTGGACCTGGACCTGACCGAGCGTCGCCAGGGTCTTGAATCGACCGACCTTGCGGATGTCATTTCCTCAGTGAAGGCCAAGCTGCTCCAGCTCGAAGCGGCGCAATCGGCCTTCGCCCGGATCAACCAGCAGACGCTGTTCGACCTGATCCGGTAAGCGGTCTGGCCGCCCCACCCGTCATCCCAGCGAAAGCTGGGATCTCAGGCGAGGGGGCACAACGTGCGGCCCGAGATCCCAGCTTCCGCTGGGATGACGAGAAGAAAAACCGCCCGTCCTAAACCTCGCGCTAACCAATCCGTATTAACCATCTGAGCAAGCGCCACATTCGGCGCAGCACTTGATCGCTACCAGCGGCCAAGATTTTTCGGGGATACGCATGTTCGCAATCATAGGTCTGGTCGTGCTGCTCGCCATGGTGTTCGGCGGCTTCATCTTTACAGGCGGCGACATCGGCCCGGTTCTCCACGCCTTGCCGCATGAAATGATCATCATCGGCGGCGCTGCCGTCGGCGCGCTCATCATCGGCAATTCGGGCGCGGACCTCAAAGCGCTGGGCGGCGGCCTGGGCAAGGTGTTCAAGGGCCCCAAATACAAGAAGCAGGACTTTCTCGACTGCATCTTCCTCGTCTCGCGCCTGATGAAGACGCTGCGGGTCGAAGGCCCGGTGGCATTGGAACCCCATATCGAGGATCCGGCCAGCTCCACCATCTTTTCCGAATATCCGCGCCTGATGGGCGACAAGACGCTGATCCACCTCATCAGCGACACGCTGCGCCTGGTCGTCGTATCCTCCGGCACGCTCGATCCGCACGCGGTCGAGGAAGTCATGGACAACGCGCTCAAGACCCACCACCACGAAGCCTTGAAGCCCGCCGACAATCTCCAGGGCCTGGCGGACGCGCTCCCCGCGCTCGGCATCGTCGCGGCGGTGCTCGGCGTCGTGAAGACCATGGGCTCGATCGACCAGCCGCCCGCGATCCTGGGCGGCATGATCGGCTCGGCGCTGGTCGGCACCTTCCTCGGGGTGCTGCTCGCCTATGGCATGGTCAACCCCTTCGCCAACCGCTGCCGCGCGGTGATCGAGGCGGACGGCTCCATGTATCATGTCGTCAAGCAGATCATCATCGCCTCGCTGCACGGCCATCCGCAGCCGCTCGTCATCGAAGCCGCGCGCTCCAGCCTGACCCACGCCAACCAGCCGGCCTTCGCCGAAGTGTTCGACGGCATGCGGGGCAAATAAGCCATGGCGGACAAGAAGCGCGGCGGAAACGAGCCCGAACCCCGGCCGATCATCGTCAAGAAGATCATCGTCGAAGGGCATGGCGGCCATCATGGCGGCGCCTGGAAGGTCGCCTATGCGGACTTCGTCACGGCCATGATGGCGCTCTTTCTGTTGTTGTGGATTCTGGCCTCGGTGAATCCTTCCCAGAAAGCCGCACTCGCGCAATACTTCCGCGACCCCGGAGTGTTC
>DATFDS010000184.1:0-6966 GCA_035251955.1 Sphingobium sp.
ATTGCTGCGCATCGGCCGGCAGGCCTTCGTGTCCTTTCCCAACTTCGCCCACTGGCGCGGGCGGCTGTCGCTGCTGTGGGGCGGCCGCATGCCGGTGACGCGGCTGCTGCCCGACACCTGGTATGACACGCTCAACATCCATCATGTGACGGTCGATGATTTCCGCGCGCTGGTGAAGGAGCGCGGCTGGACCATCGACGGCCAATGGTTCTTGAAGGGCGACAAGGAAACCACCCACGCGAACGCGAACCTGTTCGCCGAGCATGCGGTGTTCCTGCTGCGCAGATAGCCAGCGCAGCGAGGGTTTTTTCACGCGGAGGCGCGGAGAAGAGAATTGTTCGCGCAGAGGCGCAGAGATCGCAGAGAAAAAATGATCTGCGTCCTCTGCGCCTCTGCGCGAACCAATGCATCTCAAATTTCGCGCAGAGCGCGAGGGAATATCCCTCCGCGCCTCCGCGTGAACCCCAAAAGGCTTCAGCGTTCCTTCGTCGCGCTGAACTTGACCTTGGGATGCCGTTCCTGCTGATAGCCAATGTCCCAAGCGCTCCTGGCCATGAACACGAGGTTGCCGTCGCGGTCCTTCGCCATGTTCGCGCCGTTGAAGGCGACCAAGTCCTTGATCGCCGCATCCTCGCCCGAAAGCCAGCGCGCCGTGTCGAAGGGCGAAGCCTCCAGCCCCGCCGCGACCTTATATTCCGCCTCCAGCCGCGAAATCAGCACGTCCAGCTGTAGCTGCCCGACCACGCCGACGATCCAGTTGGACCCGATCTCCGGATAGAAGACCTGGATCACGCCCTCTTCGGACAGGTCGTCCAGAGCCTTGCGCAGCTGCTTTGTCTTGGTCGGGTCCTTCAGCGCGACGCGCCGCAGGATTTCCGGCGCGAAATTGGGCAGCCCGGTAAAGCGCACGGCCGCTCTCTCGCTCAGCGTGTCGCCGACCCGCAATGTCCCGTGGTTGGGAATCCCGATGATGTCGCCCGGAAAGGCCTCGTCCGCGATCTCGCGGTCCTGCGCGAAGAAGAGGATCGGCGAATGCACCGCGATCGGCTTGCCGCTGCCCGACGGGGTCAGCTTCATGCCGCGCTTGAACTTGCCTGAGCAGAGCCGCATGAAGGCGATGCGGTCGCGATGCTGCGGGTCCATGTTTGCCTGCACCTTGAAGATGAAGCCGGTGACCTCGCTATTCTCCGGCTCCACCGGCGCGGGCTCGGCCGGCTGGGCGCGCGGCGGCGGCGCGTGGGCGGCGAGTGCGTCGATCAGTTCGGTCACGCCGAACAGTTTCAGCGCCGACCCGAAATAGACCGGGGTCAGGTCGCCATGGCGATAGGCGGTAAGGTCGAAATCGGCATAGCCGCCCACGGCAAGCTCTGCCTCCTCGCGCAATTTCTCTAGCCCCAGCGCTGAAATATGCTCGGCCAGCGCATCGTCCTCGACGCCGTCGACGAAGACTTGCTTGCCCTCAAACTCCTTGCTCCCTCCCGAAGGCTGCCGCAGCCGGTTCTTCGCAAAGTCGTAAATCCCCTCGAACGTGCCGCCCATGCCGACCGGCCAACTCATCGGGCAGACATCCAGCGCCAGCGCATCCGCCACCTCGTCGAGCAGCGCGAAGGCGTCACGGCCCTCGCGATCGACCTTGTTGACGAAGGTGATGATGGGGACGTTGCGCAGGCGGCACACCTCGAACAGCTTGCGCGTCTGCGGCTCGATGCCCTTGGCGGCGTCGATCACCATGACGGCCGAATCCACCGCCGTCAGCGTGCGATAGGTATCTTCGGAGAAATCCTCGTGCCCCGGCGTGTCGAGCAGGTTGAAGGTGATGCCGTCCCGCTCGAAGGTCATGACCGAGCTGGTCACGGAAATGCCGCGCTGCTGTTCGATCTTCATCCAGTCCGACCGCGCCCGCCGGTTCGCCCCGCGCGCCTTGACCTCACCGGCGAGATGGATCGCCCCGCCTTCCAGCAGCAGCTTTTCGGTGAGGGTCGTTTTACCGGCGTCAGGGTGGGAAATGATCGCGAAGGTGCGGCGGGAAGGTATGGTCATGGGCGGCCCCTATAGCGATTTCGCCAGGATTCGCCAGCCGCGCCTCAAGCATGCCGTGCTCCTGCCTTCACAGGAGCACGGCATGCTAATCCACCAGCGTCACATCCATGCGGAACCGCCGCTCTTCGCCCGGCAGCAGCCGCATGATGCCCTGCTTGTCCCACACATCGCCGTCAAAGCCGACCGGATCGGCCATCCCCGCCCAGGGTTCGACGCACAGATAGGGTGCGCCCGGCTTCTGCCACAACCCCAGCCAGGGCGTGTCGGGGAAGTCGATCTTGAGGCGCGTCCGCCCCGGTACGCCCCACAGCAGGCTATGGCTTTCCAGCCGATCCCAGATAAGGGCGTCGCCTGCGAACATCGCATGGGTCGGGGCCAGCACATTCTCCTTCACCGGAGAGGCCACGCTCTCCCGTGCGATCAGACCCGGTTCATCGCCCACCTTGCGGATCGGTGCGGACTCCGCCTTCTCGAACTCGACCCGATGCGCCTCCGCCGTGCCGCCAAAGGGCAGCGGCCAGGCGAAGGCGGGATGAAAGCCGAAGGAAAAGGGCATGTCCGCCTCACCCCGGTTCATCACCAGCGCCGTCATCATCAGCGTGGCGCCCGCGACCGCGAACTGCATGTCCAACCGGAAGTCGAAGGGATAAGCCGCTCGCGTGGCGTTGTCCGCCTCCAGCCGGAATGTCACCGCCTCGGCCTGTTGCTCGACCTGCGCAAAGACCAGGCGCCGGGCAAAGCCATGCTGCGGCATCGCAAATTCATGCCCGTCGAGCCGATACACGTCCCCCCGCGATCGCCCGACAAAGGGAAAAAGCACAGGCGCATGGCCGGTCCACCAGCGCGGATCGGCATCGGTCATCAGTTCGCGGCCATCGCCGTCCGTGAGCGACCACAGCTCCGCGCCCAGCGGATTTATGCTGGCGGTGAGGCCGTCAGACGCGATCGTGACTAAATTCTCGGCCAAGGCACACTCCCCCGTTCGTTTCGAGCGAAGTCGAGAAACGCTTGCGCATCCGTGTCTCGACTTCGCTCGACACGAACGGACAGGAATCACCCCCGCAACACCCCGCCCAGCTTCTCCGCCGCTTTCACCACCGAGGCGCTGATCGCGTCCAGCTCCTCCTGGGAGAAACTTTTCTCGCCCGGCTGCAGCGTGATCTCGACGGCCATGCTCTTCTTGCCCTCGTCCACGCCCGGCCCGACGAAGACGTCGAACAGCCGCGCCTCGACAATCGCCTTCTTGTCGGCGCCCCGCACCGCACGCACCAGCGCATCGGCCTCGACCGCCTCGTCGATAACAAAGGCGAAGTCGCGCTTCACCGCCTGCAACGCCGGCGGCGCGTAGGGCGCGCGCATGAAGCCGCTGGCGCGCTTCGCCGGAATCGCGTCGAGGAAGATTTCGCCGGCAACCACCGCGCCGGTCAGAGAAAATTGCTTAGCCAACGAAGGGTGCAGCACCCCAAACTCGGCCAGCACTGTCTTCGGCCCCAGCCGCAGCGTACCCGACTGGCCCGGATGATAGGCTGCCGAAGCCTCGCCAAAGCTCTGCAGGTTTGCCACCGGCGCCCCGGCTGCAGCGAGCAGCGCGATGACCTCGGCCTTGGCATCGAAGGCGGAGAAGGGCTGCGCTTTGCCTGTCTGCCAGCTGCGTGGCGTTTTCTCGCCCGCCAGCACGAAGCCGACCGTCGCCCGTTCCTTGTCGGCAAAGTAGCGCCGCCCCAGTTCGAACAGCCGCACCGAAGCCGCGCCGCGATCCATGTTGCGTCGCGTGGCCGACAGCAGGCCGGGCAGCAGCGAAGGCCGCATGACCTTCAGATCCTCGGAAATCGGATTGGCCAGCGTCCAGTCGCCCCCACCGACGCAGGCCGCTTCCTTCTCGGAAATGAAGGACCAGTTGATCGCTTCGGCGAGGCCGCGCGCCGCCGCCGTCCGGCGCACGCGCCGCTCGACATTCTGCTCGGGCGTCGCGGTCGGCTTGGCGACGCCGGGCGTGCGGGGCAGGGGGGTGGAGGGCACCTGATCCAGCCCGACGATACGCACGACTTCCTCGACAATGTCGGGCCAGCCGTCGACGTCCCGCCGCCAGCTCGGCACGGTCACGGTCCAGTTGGCCGGCGTCGTCACCGGCATGCCGTCCTGATAGTCGAATGTCGCATCATTGCCGGTGACGCCGAAGCCCAGGCTCTCCAGGATGCGCTTCTGCTCGGCTTCCGCCACCTCGACACCGGCCAGCGCCAGACATTGCGCCGGATCATAGGTCACGGTCCTGGCCGCGACCGGCGGTTCGCCCGCGCGCGTCGCCTGGCTCGCCGTGCCGCCGCACAGCTTCACCACCAGATCGGTCGCGATCGACAGGCCGTCGTCCAGGAAAGCCGGGTCCACCCCGCGCTCGAACCGCCCGCGCGCGTCGCTGGTCAAGGCCAGCTTCTGCCCCGTCACCGCGATCCGCTCCGGCGTGAAATAGGCGCATTCGATCAGTACGTCGGTAGTGGCCTCGGTCGCGCCCGAATGCTCACCGCCCATGATACCGCCAACGTCGTGCACGGCTTCGTCGTCGGCGATGACGGTCATCGTCTCGTCGACGGCGTAGCTCTTGCCGTTGAGTGCCAGCACCTCTTCGCCAGCCTTGCCTTTGCGCGCGACCAGTCCGCCCTTGAGCGTCGCCATGTCATAGACATGCAGCGGCCGCCCCAGATCGATCATGATATAGTTGGTGATGTCGACCAGCGCGCTGATCGGCTTCTGCCCGATCGCCTTCAGCCGCTTCGCCATCCATTCGGGGGACGCGCCGTTCTTCACGCCGCGCACGGTCCGCGCGAAGAAGGCGGGGCAGCCATCGGCATCCTCGACCCGCACATCCGGCCCCGGCCCGACGCCCTCTATGGTCGGCACGACGATCGCGTTCAGCGTGCCGAGGCCCGCCGCCGCCAGATCCCGCGCGATCCCGCGCACCCCCATGCAATCCTGCCGGTTCGGGGTAATCGACACGTCGATCACCGGATCGTCGAGGCCAGCCCATTGCGCATAGACCTGTCCGACCGGCGCATCCGGGTTCAGCTCGATGATCCCGTCATGATCCTCGCCCAGTTCCAGCTCCCGGAACGAGCACATCATGCCGTTGGATTCGACCCCGCGAATGGCGGTCTTTTTCAGCACCATGCCGTTGACCGGCACCACCGCGCCCTCGGTCCCGAACACGCCGACCAGACCCGCGCGGGCATTGGGCGCACCGCAGACGACCTGCAACGCGCCGTCGCCCGCATCCACGGTCAACACCTGCAACTTGTCGGCCTGCGGATGCGGATCGGCGGTCAGCACTCGGGCGATGCGGAAGGGCGCCAGCTTCTCCGCCGGATTTTCGACGCCCTCGACCTCCAGGCCGATGTTCGTCAGGCCCTTGAGGATCACGCCCAAGTCGGCATCGGTCTTGAGATGCGTCTTGAGCCAGCTCAGCGTGAACTTCATGCGCCCACTCCCCCGCTCAAAGTGGGAACATCCAGCGCCGAGAAACCATAATGTTTCAGCCAGCGCAGATCGCCGTCGAAGAAAGCGCGCAAGTCGTTCATCCCATATTTCAGCATCGCGAGGCGATCGACGCCGGTGCCGAAGGCAAAGCCCTGCCACTCATCCGGGTCCAGCCCGCACGCCTCGATCACGCGGCGGTTGACCATGCCGCTGCCCAGCACTTCCAGCCAGCCGCCGCTTGGGCTGTCGCCGTCGCCGCCGATCACCCGCTGGCCGTTGGTGAGCGTATAGCCCACGTCCACCTCGACCGACGGTTCGGTGAAGGGGAAATAGCTCGGCCGCAGCCGCAACACGATATCGTCGCGCTCGAAGAAGGCCTTGAGGAATGTCTCCAGTGTCCATTTGAGGTGCCCAAGGGTGATCCCCTTGTCGATCACCAGCCCCTCGATCTGGTGGAACATCGGCGTGTGCGTGGCATCGCTGTCCGACCGATAGACGCGCCCCGGCGCAATGATGCGGATCGGCGGTTCCCCGTTCATCATCGTGCGGATCTGCACCGGCGAGGTGTGGGTGCGCAGCAGCATCTTCTTGTCGCCCTCATCGGGGAAATAGAAGGTGTCATGCATCGCCCGCGCCGGATGCGTCTCGGGGATGTTGAGCGCGGAGAAATTGTGCCAGTCGTCCTCGATCTCCGGCCCTTCGGCGACCGAGAAGCCAAGGTCGGCGAAAATCTCCGCCAGCTCGTCCATCACCTGGCTGACCGGGTGGATCGACCCGCTTGGGCATTCCACCGCCGGCAGCGACAGGTCGAGCCGCTCGGTCGCCAGCCGCCGCTCCAGATCGGCATTTTCCAGCGCCGCCTTCCTTGCCGCGATCGCCTCGCTCACCGCCTCGCGCAGGGCATGGATCTTGGGCGCTTCGGCGTTGCGAGTGTCGGCGTCCATCGCGCCCAGCGATTTTAAGAGCTGGGTCACTTCGCCCGACTTGCCCAGCGCGGCGACGCGCACCGCGTCGAGCGCGACCAGGTCGGCGGCGGCGGCGATTTCTCGGGCGAAGCGGGCCTGGAGCGGGTGGACGGACACGGAAGATTCCTTGGGTTCGGACGAACGGCGGCTTAAGCAGGGAAAGTGGGGCGAACGCAAGGAGGCGCGGAATGACGCGGGATTGGCCGGCTTTCGATGTCGAACGGGACTCGCCGACCTTCGCCCTGCTGCACCTGGCCAGCCAGATGCTCGGCAAGTTGCGCGTCGCCCATGCGCCCTGGGCCAATCATGGCTGGCACGCGACGCTTCATCCGGTGGCCGAGGGGCTGACGATCGAGCCGATCGCGGCCCCGGCCGGCAATTTCACCCTGACGTTGGACTTGTGCCGGCACGCCATTGTGCTGCGCGTCGCGGACGGCGAGCGCGATTTGCTCCCGCTCGACCTTGGCAGCGTCGCCGCGCTTCACCGCTGCCT
>DATFDS010000185.1:0-6420 GCA_035251955.1 Sphingobium sp.
TCAGTGCAGTCCCGATCCGCCGCCTGCGAGTTCCTTGGCGATGGAGCCGACCATGTCCTTGGCGTCGCCGAACAGCATCTGGGTGTTGCTGTTGTAATAGATCGGATTGTCGATCCCGGCGAAGCCCGCATTCATGGAACGCTTGATGACGAACACCGACTTGGCCCGGTCCGCCTCGATGATCGGCATGCCCGCGATCGCGCTCTTGGGGTCGTCGCGCGCCGACGGGTTCACCGTGTCGTTGGCGCCGATGATCATCGCCACGTCCGCCTGCGGCATTTCCGGGTTGATGTCGTCCAGGTCGACAAGCTGCTCATAGGGCACGTTCGCCTCCGCCAGCAGCACGTTCATATGGCCCGGCATGCGGCCGGCCACCGGATGGATCGCGAAGCGGACGTCCACGCCCTTCTTGGTGAGCGCCTGGTAAAGCTCGCTGACCTTGTGCTGCGCCTGGGCGACCGCCATGCCATAGCCGGGGATGATGACGACGCTGCTCGCATTTTCCAGCTGCATCGCCGCTTCCTCGGCCGAGGCCGAGCGCACGACCCGGTCGTCCTTGCCGCTTGGCCCGCCCGCCACGACGGACCCGAAGCCGCCGAACATGACGTTGGCGAAGCTGCGGTTCATCGCCCGGCACATGACCACCGCCAGGATGAAGCCCGACGCACCGTCCAGCGCGCCCGCCACGATCAGCAGCTTGTTGCCCAGCGCAAAGCCCATCGCGCTCGCGGCAAGGCCCGCATAGCTGTTGAGCAGTGCGATCACGGTCGGCATATCCGCCCCGCCGATCGGCACCACCAGCAGGATACCAAACAGCAGCGCCAGCGCGACGAAGGCCGGGAAGAGGAAGGTCTGCGTCGGATCCAGGGCAAGCGTCGCGCCGATCGCGACCGTCGCCAGCGCGACGACGCCGTTGAGGACGCGCTGGCCGGGGAAGGACAGCGGCCGCCCACCGATCAGTTCCTGCAGCTTGGCAAAGGCGATGACCGATGCGGTGCAGGTCAGGAAACCCAGCAGCATTTCGAACATCAGCGCCCACATGACGAAGCCGCCGGCATATTGCGCATGGGCATGCTTGTAATATTCGGCCGCGCCGATGAGGCCCACGGCGAGCGCGCCGAAGGCGTGGGAGATGGCGGTCCGCTGCGGGATCGCGGTCATCGGCATCAGCAGCGCCATCGGAATGCCGGCCGCCGCACCCGCGATCATCGCGATCAGGATCAGATTATAATCGACGACCTCATGCTGCACGAGCGCGCCGACGATGGCGATGGCCATGCCGATCTCACCCGCGCGCACGCCGCGCCGGGCGGTGGAGGGATGGCTCATCCACATGAGCGAGAGGATGAACAAGGCGGAGGCGGCAATCGCCGCGAAAGGAACCAGAGCGTTCATCGGTTACTTCCCCCGCGGCTTGAACATCTTGAGCATACGGTCGGTGATCATGAAGCCGCTCACCAGATTGACCGTCGCGCAGAACACCGCGACGAAGCCGAGCGTCTTGGCCAGCGGCGTCGCACCTTCTTCGCCGGTGATCGTGATTGCCCCGACGACCACCACCGCCGCGATCGCATTGGTCAGCGACATCAGCGGCGAATGCAGCAGCGGCGACACCTTTTTGATCAGCTGGAAGCCCAAAAAGGCCGCCAATATGAACACGAACAGATAATCTGCATTGAAAGCGTTCACTTCAATATCCCCTGTTCATGAGGCAGCATTCCGCCAAGGCAGCCGAGCAATTATCGATGTCCGATTACAATCCGCTCGCGCGCGCCCCGACCAGAATCACTGGCTCCCACAAATCCCCTCCACAGCATTAACCGCCCGCCCTTATTGCGCGCCAGCGCATCAGGCAAGGCGCACGATCCAAATATCATGCATCGGCTCGCCGCAACGAAAATATTCCATGTCATGACTTTTCGAAGGAAGCGGCGGCGATTTCATTCTGTCGAGACCCCCTTCTGCTTCAACGTCAGCGGCAGGCCGGCAGCGATGAACAGCACTTCGTCACAGGCGGCAGCGACCCGCTGGTTGAGCAAGCCCGCTTCATCGCGGAAACGGCGGGCCAGCACGTTATCGGGCACGATGGACAGGCCTACCTCATTGGCTACCAGCACGACCGGGACAGCGCTGGCGCGGATCGCCGCGATCAGATCATCGGCGCGGGCGGGAATATCGGCATCGGCCAGCAGCAGGTTGGACAGCCAGAGCGTCAGGCAATCGACCAGGATCGCGTCGGCCCTGTCCTGCGCGGCTCCGATCGCGGCGGGGAGATCGACCGGCGCCTCCAGCGTCAGCCAGCGCGCGTCGCGATCGGCCCGGTGCCGGGCGATGCGGTCGACCATCTCGGCATCGAAGGCCTGCGCGGTGGCGATATAGGCAAGGCGGCCGGCCATGGCTTCGCAGCGCATCTGCGCGTGGCGGCTCTTGCCCGACCGCGCGCCGCCCAGCACCAGCAAGCTGTGCGCCTCGCTCATAGTCCCGTCTCCCATGCCAGCGCCAGCAGCCAAAGCAGCAGGCAGGCGCGCAGATAGAGGGTGAGCGCCCGGCGGGCGTCGCCGACGCCCGCCTCCCGCCCCTCGCCGCCGATCCAGGGCTTTGCATGCACGATGCCGTCATAGCGGATCGGCCCGGCCAGCCGGACGCCGAGCGCGCCCGCCATCGCGGCTTCGGGCCAGCCGGCATTGGGCGAAGCATGGCGCGCATGGTCGCGCCAGACGATGCGCCACCCGCGCCCGCCGGCGATGCAGAGCAGCAGCGCGGCGAGCCGGGCCGGGAGGAGGTTCAGCAGATCATCGAAACGGGCGGCGGCCCAGCCGAAGGCGCCATAGGGTTCCTCCCGATGGCCGATCAGGCTGTCGGCGGTGTTGACCGCCTTATAGGCCCAGACCCCCGGCAGGCCGAGCAGCAGCAGCCAGAACAGGGGAGCGGCGACCCCGTCGCAGAAGCTTTCGGCAAGGCTTTCTATCCCAGCGCGGGCGACCCCGGCCTCGTCGAGGGGCGCGGTGTCGCGGCCGACGATGCGGCCCACCGCCCGGCGCGCGGCGGGCAGGTCGCGGGCCTCCAGCGCGCGGATGATCGGCAGGACATGGTCATGGAGGCTCCGCTGCGCCAAAGCGGGCCAGGCGGCGAGCGCAAGGCCAATCCACGCCCAGCCGCCCATCAGCCGCCGGATCAGCATCTGCGCGATCCAGCCGCCGCCCGCCGCGACGGCCAGCAACAGCAGCAGGGTCGCGATCCCGCCCAGCCGCCGCCTGGCCGATCCCAGCGTGGGCCGGTTCCACCCCCGATCGCAGGCGGCGATGAGCCGTGCGAATCCGCCCACCGGATGACCCGTGCGCGCGTGCAACCGATCGGGCCAGCCGAGCGCGGCGTCGAGCGCCAGCGCACCGAGGGCGACCGGCTCAGCCATGGCCAAGCGCCGCGTCCAGCCGATCGAACGCGGCGTCATCGGCAGGCAGGCCCAGGCGCAGCCAGCGCGGCGCATAGTCGAACGGGCGGGTGAGGATCGCGCGGCGGGCGAGCCGGTCGAACAGGTCTGCGGCGTCATCGGTCTCGACGAGGCGAAACAGCGAGCAATCGCCCCGCGCCGCCAGCCCATGGCGGCCAAGCAGCGCGTCAAGCCGGGCGGCGCGTTCCGCCAACATCTCGACGGTGGCGGAAATCCACGCACGGTCGCGATAGGCCGCGCGGCCGAAGGCAATGGCGGCGGCGGACACCGGCCAGTCGCCGAGCAGGCGGCGGCAGGCGGCGACGATCGGCGCGGGCCCGAGCAGAAAGCCCAGCCTTACCCCCGCCAGCCCGAAAAATTTGCCGAACGAGCGCAGGACGATCAGCCGCCGCGCGTCGCTGATGTACGGGGCGACGCTGGCGCCGGGCATGCAATCGGCAAAGGCTTCGTCGACGATCAGCCAATCCTCCCGCCCCAGCAGATCGGCGGGAGAAAAGAGGCGGCCGTCGGGATTGTTGGGATTGGCGAGCAACAACGCGACACCGCGCGGCGCTTGGGCAGGATCTTGGATCGCCGCCGGGAAGGCGGCACCGTGGGTGCGGTAGGACGGTGCGATGTGACAGCCCGGACGGTCGAGCAGCGGGCTCAGGAGACGCAGGCCGATCTCGCTGCCCGGCAGGGCGCAGACATGGGCCGGCGCGACGCCGAAATGCGCCGCCGCCGCCGCTTCCAGATCGGCGAGGGCAGCCGGATCGGGCAGCGCCTGCCAGTCGGGCGCGATCGTCGCAGCGCCAGGCCAGGGCAGCGGGTTGATCCCAGTCGACAGGTCGATCCAGTCGGCCCCGCCATAATGCGCCCGCGCATCGGCCAGCCGCCCGCCATGCCAGTGGAAGGCGCCGCTCATCGCGCCACCAGCAGGATGGCAAGCAGGCCGCTTTCGACCAGTTCGATGCCCGCGCCATGGCCGTCGCCCGAAATGCCGCCGATGCGGCTGCGCAGCCACCAGGCCCAGAGCGGAACCAATAGTGCCGCCGCGAGCAAGCCCGGCAGCCACAGACTCATGGCAAGCGCGACACCGCTCCAGCCGAGCAGATGGGCGCGCGTCAGCCCCTGTCGGAAACGGCTGCCCAGCCCTTCATGCAGCGGCGGCAGCCATTGCGTCCAGGCGAGCGGCCCGATCCGCGCGACCAGCGCGATCGCGATGATCCCCCACGGCGCCGGTCCCTCCGCCCATAGCCGCAGCAGCAACAGTTTCGCCAGCAATTGCAGCACGATCGCGACGACGCCGAAGCTGCCGATATGCGGATCGGCCAGCACGGCGGACAGTTTCCTGCCGTCGCCATGCGCCGCCCCCGCGCCATCGGCAATGTCGCCGAGCCCATCGAGATGCAGCGCGCCGGTCATCGCCACCCAGGCGAGCAGCCCCGCCAGCGCGCCCATCCAGGGATCGACCCGCGCGCCGAGCCACAGCGCCGCCACAACCGCGCCACCGACCGCCAGACCGGTCGCCGGGAACCAGCGGATCGCGGCGGCGAAGTCCGCCTCATCGGCGCGCACCGCCGGCAACGGCAGGCGCGTCATCAGCTGCAGCGCGAGGACGAGGCGCCTCATGTCACCAGCCCGGTGATCTGCGCGTTGGGTGGCTCGCCCGGCCAGACCCGCAAGCTCAGCAGCGCGCCATAGGGCAGGTCGATCGCCCAGCCCTGGCGATGATCGAAACCGCAGAGCGAGGCGAGCGCCGCGCGCATCGCCCCGGCATGGCTCAGCACCAGCACCGGTTCGGCCATGTCACGCAGGGCAGCGGCGACGCGCGCGCGCAGGTCCGACCAATGCTCGCCACCGGGGGGCGGATGATGGTCGGGATCGTCCCAGAAGCGGGCAAGATCCTCGGCCGGAAGGGTTGCGGGATCGGCCCCCTCCCAGGCACCGAAATGCAGTTCACGCCAGCGCGGGTCGGCCTCATGCCGTACCCCCCGCTCCGCCGCGATGATCGCGCCGGGCACATGGGCACGCGCAAGGTCGGAGGTGATGACGCGCGCGAAATCCAGGCCGCGCGCCCGCTCGATGCAAGGCGTCATCGCGCCCCGATCCGGCGGCGCGTCGAGATGGCCGAGCAGCCGCCCCGCCATGTCCGGCGCGCCATGGCGCATCAGGTGGAGCGCAAAGCCCGTCACAGCGCGCCCGCGACCGCCGCCTCGGCAAAGGTCGCCATGCCGTCATGCGCGGCGAGCGCGGAGCGGACGATCTGCGCCGCCACCGCCGCGCCGCTCGCTTCGCCCAGCCGCATGTCGAGGCGCAGCAGCGGCTCCAGCCCCAGCGCGTCGAGCAACCGGGCATGGCCCGCTTCGGCCGAACAATGCGCCGCGAGGCAATGGGCGGTGATCGCCCGGTTGTCGCGCGCCAGCGGCGCCACCGCCGCGCCGCAGATGAAGCCGTCCAGCAGCACCGGCACATGGGCCATCCGCGCCGCCAGCACCGCGCCGGCCATCGCCGCAATCTCCCGCCCGCCCAGCCGGCGCAGCGTTTCGAAGGCGTCGCTGCAATGGGGCCCGTGCAGCGCGAGCGCCACCGCCACCGCTTCCGCCTTGCGCGCGACCCCTTCGGCATCGACGCCGGTGCCGCGCCCCGCCCACAGCGCCGGCGCGCCGCCAAATACCTGCGCACAGAGCGCAGCCGCTGGCGTGGTGTTGGCGATGCCCATCTCGCCCACGAACAGCAGGTCGCTGTCCGCGCGCACCACCGCCGCGCCCGCATTGATCGCGTCGAGGCAGTCGGCCTCGCTCATCGCCGGGGCTTCGCACAGGTCTGCGGTGGGACGGTCGAGATCGAGCGGCACGATCGCCAGTTCCGCCCCGCAGGCCGCCGCCAGCGCGTTGATCGCCGCGCCGCCGGCGTTGAAATTCGCGACCATCTGCGCCGTGACCGCCGCCGGAAAGGCGCTGACGCCGCGCGCGGCAACGCCATGGTTG
>DATFDS010000186.1:0-5984 GCA_035251955.1 Sphingobium sp.
CAGGCGCAATACCGCCCGCGTCACGATGCCCAGCGTTCCTTCGCTGCCGATGAAGAGCTGTTTGAGATCATAGCCGGCATTATTCTTCTGCATGGAATTCAGCGCGGTGATGATCGTGCCGTCAGCCAGCACAGCTTCGAGCCCGACGACCAGTTCCCGCATCATGCCATATCGCAGCACCCGGTTTCCGCCCGCGTTGGTCGATATATTGCCGCCGATAGTGCAGGAGCCGCGCCCACCAATGTCGAGCGCGAAAAGAAGGCCTGCCGCGTCGGCCGCCTGCTGAACCGCTTCGAGCACCGCTCCGCATTCGACCAGGACGGTTGCGGACGCGCTGTCCACCGGACCTATTTCCCGCATGCGTTCAAGTGACAGGAGGACACAGCCCGGCACGGGGGTCGCGCCCCCCGCGAGGCCGGTCCGGCCGCCTTGCGCCACGACCGGCACGCCGTGCGCATGACATGTCCTCAATATGGTCGCGACGTCCTGCGTCGTGCGCGGCCGTGCGAGCGCGGCCGGATGCGCGCTTTCATCCCGCACCATCCAATCCCCGAAATAGCGCGGGTCGATTTCACCCGGTTCGGTAATGACGTCAGCGGACAAGGCTTTGAGGAGGGCCGAGAGAATGGTCATGCGCGGCACAATCTTGTGTTCCTGAAGGATAGGGGCAGCATGGGCTGCGGCGCGGCGAACCGCGCGGCAGCCAATCAGTTGAAGCCGGGCGGCGGCATGAAACCGCCGAGTTCACGTTCGACCAATTGGGCGAAGCGCAGCGTGGTGCGATCCTCGAGAAACGGGCCCTGCGCCTGGATGCCGACGGGCAGGCCGCCGACCAGGCGTCTGGTCGGCATGACGGTCGACGGCAGTTCCGCGGCGTTTGCGATCGACGGCCATTGATAGCGAACCGCGTAATTGCAGGGCCGGTTATCGATTTGCGTCGTGCGCAGCAGGTGCCCGAGCATGCCCAGATCGGTGTGCGAATGATCGTGTGGAAAGGCGGGGGAGTTGCTCACCGGGCTCAGGAAAATGTCGTAGCGTTCGTAAAATTGCGCCCATAGCGCCTTCAGGTGCAGACGGCGGCTGGACAGCATGACATGGTCGCGATGAGTCATGACAAGCGCCTTGGCGAACTTGCGGATGAGCTCGTCGCTGTCCGCAAGCCGCTGTGCCTCGGCCAGGATATGATCATAGGCGTCCTGTGGCAGTTGGCCGGCGTTCACGCCGCCGAGCGCATCGAAATAGATGTCGAATGCTTCGTTGAAATCGAAGTTCGGGCGCGCATGAATGTCGATGGTGACGCCCGCACTGCGCAGGTCGTCGACAAATTGCTCGATCGCGATACGATATTCGTTGTCGAGGACATAATCCGAATGGTCGCCAAGCCAGAGTGCGACACGAAAATCCTTCAGCGCCTCATGACGACTGGGCCGCAGCTTTGGCGACCAGGCGCCCGCCCCCATGGGGCCGGGGCTGCTCATCAAATCCATCATCAGTTCCAGGTCCGTCGCGCTGCGCGCCATGGGGCCGCCGACGCCCATGTCGATGACCTCATGGCGCCCGGGCATGACCGGGATATGCCCCGCCAGCGATACGACGCCGAAGCTGGGCTTGTGCCCATAGACGCCGCAGAAATGCGCGGGCACGCGGATCGATCCGGCAAGATCGCTGCCGACTTCCACAGGCGTGAAACCGGCTGCCAGCGCCGCCGCCGATCCGCCCGAAGAGCCGCCGACACAGCGGCTCTCATCCCAGGGATTGTTCGACGTTCCGAACACGGGATTATAGGACTGGTAATCGGCCGCGCCTTCGGGAACATTGGTCTTCCCGAAGATGATGGCGCCGGCCTCCTTCAAGGCCCGGACCACTGCGGCGTCCTCGGTCGGCCGGTAGTCGGCGAGCGCGGGGATGCCGCAAGTGGTGGCCATGCCGGTGACATTCCAGGTGTCCTTCACCGTCATCGGCAATCCGTGGAGCGCACCCTTTTCACCGGCATGGGCGTCCGCGCGCCGGGCAGCCGCCATCGCGGCGTCCATGTCCCGGGCCACGACCAGGTTCAGCCGGTCGTTCCACCGTTCGATACGGGCGTTATAAAGCTGTAGAAGTTCAACCGCCCCGATCTTTCCATCCCGTAGAAGCCTCAACGTCTCGGAAGCGGAGGCGTAGGCGATCGTTGAATCGGTATATTGAGCCGACATGGGGAATCTCTCCGGCAATATTATGGTTTCGGTGTCAGGCGATTGCGACCAAACTATAAGGCTCGAAAATATCTTTCCCAATAAGTCCAGGCCAATGCGAATTGGGTATGACCCATCGATATTCTCGCATGGGTTTGACTTCCGTCCGTGGGCGCCATGTGTCGTTTGCATGGCTTCAGCGATTTTTTGAAATTGCCTGAGCGCGCTTGGGTGGGTCATAGTTCGGGGAGCAGCTTTGAAAATCTTAGCATTCGTCGGGCGATAGAGCCGCCACGACGAACCTTTCGAAAACTTTCTGGAGGGGACAGGTGTATGAACCAGCGTTCCAATATTGTGGCCGAGCAAATCGAATATTCACAGGCTGCGTTGAAGGCGCTCGCCCGGAGGCCTTCGCATTTCATCGATGGCGAATGGGTTCTTTCCGACAGCGGGACGCTGGACGTTGTCGATCCGTCGAGCGGCAAGGTCGTCAGCCAGATCGCGGATGCGAGCGAAGCCGAGATCAATCGCGCGGTGGCCGCGGCGCGGCGCGCTTTCGACGATGGCCGCTGGACGGGCCTGCCGTCGATGGCCCGCGAAAGGCTGATACACAAGCTCGCTGATCTGATCGAAGCGCATGCCAGTGAATTTGCCGAGCTGGAAGCGATCGACAACGGCAAGCCCGCATCGGCCGCGAACGCCATGGATATTCCGGCGACCGTGAACCTGATCCGGTACATGGCGGGTTGGGCGACCAAGCTGGGTGGCGAGGTGATCGATCCTTCGGCGATGCCGAACGGCGCATATCACGCCTATGTGCGGCGCGAGCCGGTGGGGGTTGCCGCGCAGATCGTGCCCTGGAATTTCCCGCTGCTGATGGCGGCCATGAAGATCGCTCCGGCGCTGGCGGCGGGCTGCACCCTGATCCTCAAGCCCGCTGAGCAGACGTCGCTCACCGCACTGCGCCTTGCCGACATGGTGGCGGAAGCCGGCTTCCCCGCCGGCGTCATCAATATCGTCACGGGCCTGGGGCGCGGCGCGGGCGACCTGCTTGTGCGTCACCCCGACGTCGACAAGGTCGCGTTCACCGGCTCCACCGAGACGGGCAAGGCCATCAACCGCTCGGCGACCGGCACATTGAAGCGTGTCACGTTGGAACTGGGCGGGAAGTCACCCGTCATCGTGCTGCCGGATGTGGATACCGACGCGGCCGCGCTGGGCGCTGCCGGCGCGATCTTCTTCAACGCCGGGCAGGTTTGCGTTGCCGGTTCGCGGCTGTACGCCCATCGCTCGATTTTCGACAAGCTGCTTGAAGGCGTTGTCGCCGCCGCCGACAATCTGTGGCGTCCAGGCCCGTCGCTGTCGCCCGATACCCGCCTCGGGCCGCTGGTCTCGCCTCAGCAGCGCGATCGGGTGATGGGCTATATCGAAGCCGGGAAGAAGGAGGGCGCCAGCGTGCTGACCGGCGGCGACGCGCCGACCGCGAACGGCTATTATGTGAATCCCACGGTCATGGTGGATGTGAACGCCACCATGTCGGTCGTGCGCGAGGAAATTTTCGGCCCGGTGCTGGTCGCGCAGCGCTATGACGATCTGGACGAAGTGGCCAGGGCCGCCAACGACACGCCCTATGGCTTGGGCGCGAGCGTCTGGACGCGCGACGTCGGGCAGATGCACAGGCTGGCGGCCAAGATCAAATCCGGTACGGTCTGGGGCAATTGCCACGCGGTGATCGACCCGTCCCTGCCCTTCGGCGGCTACAAGCAGTCCGGCCTCGGGCGAGAGCAGGCGCGCGCCGGGGTCGAAGCCTATACCGAGCAGAAAACGGTGATCATCGCGCTTTAGAGCGATTTCCAAGCGATCGCTGGTTAAGAAATCGCGGCAAATCTAAGACGGGAGGAGGATGTCATGACGGAGATCAAGGGAAAGGTGGCGGTGGTGACCGGGGGTTCCTCGGGCATCGGCAAGGGCATCGCCCAACAATTGGCGGCCAACGGGGCGCAGGTCGTCATTATCGGCCGCAATCAGGAGGCGCTGGATCGGGTCGCGTCGGAAATCGGCGGAACCGCCATGCAGGGCGACGTGACGAAGCTCGACCAGCTGGTGGCGGTCGCGGACCGGATCAGGGCGGAATTCGGCCGCCTCGATATTCTGGTGAACAATGCCGGCATCGGGCCGATGGCCCATCTTGCGGACATGCGGCAGTCGGACTGGCGCTGGCTGCTGGACACCAATCTCTGGAGCGTCATCAACGGACTGGAGGCTTTCCTGCCGCTGATGCGGGAAAGCACGAGCGAAGGCCATATCGTCAACACCTCCTCGGTCAATGGCATGTCGGTTTTTCCGGGGCTTGGCGGCTATTCGACGACGAAATACGCCGTCGTCGGCCTGTCCGAGGCGTTGTCGGCGGAACTGGAACAGGAAGGCGGGCGCATCAAGGTCAGCATCTTCCTGCCCGGCCCGGTCCATTCCAACATTCATGACGGGGTGCAGCACCGGTCGGCCGACTATGAGGCCGGGAGCCTCACGGGGACAAGGCTTGAGGAACTCGAGGCCTTCGCGAACATCACCGTGCCGTGGATGGATGCCAGGCTTGCCGCCGACATGCTGATTGAAGGCGTTCGGAATAATCGCCTATACGTCTGGACCCATCCCGAAATCACCGCCGCCATCACCGCGCGTCAGGAGGCGATCGCGCAGTCGATCAAGGATCATGAGGCTGTTTTCCGGCAATAGGGGATGGCGGACAACAGTTGGATGTCCCGATAGGGCGGCCGGACGCATCGTTCAACCCGCCTACAGGACCATGGCAGGGGAGTGATTCCGATGAATCCGTCATCACTCCCGCCATCCGGTATATTATGCAGACACGCTCTTAGAGCGCGCTGCGTTAAATCGGACGCAGATCGCGCGCTCTAGTTTTTTGTTGTCGCATCGTTTTTGCGCAAAACCGGCTCCCAATTTTGCGCACGATGCTTTTAGCCGTTGCTGTTGAACATGTCGGCGAAGATCTTCCACACATTGTCTGCATTCTTGCGCCAGACGACAAGATATTTTCCCTGTTCGACCGACAGTCCATCGGGGCCGCGAAAGGATAGTTCGTAGCTGCCACGGTCTATCGCGAAATCGTCGGCACCCGTTGGAGTGACCGAAGGCTGTCCCAGTGTGAGCTTGAATTCCGGCAACCCGAAAAGATGCTGCCACGCTGCCCGGATCGCAATGTGTCCATCCAGGGCTGGCTGGCCCGGAATGAGGAAGGAGCCTTCCGGATCATAGAGATCAACCACGCCATCAAGATCATGGGCGTCGATCATTTCTCCCCATTTGGTATCGAGAGTGGCGATGATATTTTCCGTGCTCATGGGTCTGGCTTTCCTGTTTGCTGTGGTGGACGGTGAATTTTACGGCGACTCAATCATGCCGGCAATTGGCGGAACAATTATGACCGGCCAGACTGAATTCAACTTTCACCGCACCGGTACGTTCCGGCTCGAGCGATGCTTCATCAAGTCGCGGCAGCACCCCAATGTCGAAGACATCCTGTCCACCCAGCACAGTCTTCAGTACCTTTGTCGCCGGCAGGTCGGCGATATTGCATGTCAAAGGATTGCGGTCGACCACTGCGAAATCGGCCTCGGTGCCCGCGGCGAGCGCGCCAATGCCATCCCAATGCATCAGCCTGGCATTGTTGACTGTCCAACCGTCCATCGCCTGCTGCCGCGTCAGCACATTTTCGGGCTGATCGAGGCAGCGACCGGACCGTCCCATCTCCCGCGTCTCCGTAAGCGCCATGCTCTCGAACGGGCTCAC
>DATFDS010000187.1:0-17250 GCA_035251955.1 Sphingobium sp.
TCCGCAAGGCAGGCGAGCGAACCGTGAATGGCCTGTGGAGCCTCATCGGCAAGCTCGTCGACATCTTTCAGCCCATGGAATGCGCCAACTACTTCAGTTCGTGCGGCTATGATCCAGACTGATCGAAAACCGCTCTAATGCTGGCGCTATTTTCCTTACGCCATTGAACTACCTGTTCCGCATCAGCAGCGAATAGGCGTCCAAAGCTGATCTTCCCTCCGTCTCCGCCATCATTCCATCTCGAATAGCCCCGCATCCGGCCATAAACCCCGAGAAACATGGGGTTTTTCCCCGCGCAATTGGGCGCAGTGGCCCCCCTCTTCTTTCAGGAATCCGATCTGTCTTCGGACTTGATCCACGATGGCGGCGGTCTCTTGGCACCGATGAGCGTTTCCCGCCCGCCGTTCGTCCTATGCCGCTGGTGGTTTATTTCGCATGCCTAACGACATATTGCAGCGAAGAAGGTGCGCGCTACATTCCGGGCATAATAAGAAGGAGTGGGTCGTGACTAGCTTGGTCCAGCGGGCATTTCGCGCGTTCAGTAACCGTCGCCACATACGCCGCCGCCTTGAGCAAATCAGACAGGAAGGCAGTGCGTCCGGCGCCCGATCATTCACCGTCACCATGTGAGCTTTGACGTCGGCCAAGCGCCGCTGCCGCGATAGCTCGCCCAATGGCCGTCAGGCGGGCACCAGCCGCCGTTCATAGCACCAGGTCGCCCAAATCTGCTGGACGATGCGCGCTGCGGTGCGCGTTCGGCTGGACGGGGCGTGCGTCAGCAGCGCCGCAGGCCTATGGGCGAGATCGGCCGGCAGATCGTGGAAGCCCGCGCTGCGCAGGCCGGGAAGGCTGGCCGCTTCCCGGCACAGGGCCGCAAAGCGCCGCATGACCGCGTGGTTGGGTCTTTGCCGGTCGCGCGAAAGCATTTCGAAACTGTGCGTCACCACGACGAAACTGTCATGCCCTTCCCGCACCGCATGGTGCAGCCCCGCCCGCATTTCCCCCACCGACATCGCGCAGATCTGGGCGGGACGAAAGCCGCCCGGCCGATCGACGATTCCCGAAACCGGCAGTTCGGAAACACCCAGCCGATGGAGCGCACCCACCTGCTCGCGGCGGGCGGCTATCCCACAGCCGCAGCCCATATAGGCCGGGTTGACGCTGCTGTCCCAAGGGATGCCGACATGCGCCAGCGCCCGCAACGTATCGTCATTGGCGCCGAAATTCCCCGCACGAAAAGCGCTGATGCCTGGCGCGCCCGCCTGTTCCAGCCAGTGCCGCGCCGCACGCAACAGCGCGACCTGCTCCTCCAGCGCGAAATCCCGGATGTTGCGGCCGAGCCGGCCTGCAACCGGCGATCGGCGTGCCCAGGCCAGCCATTCGCTGTGAACATGCAGCTGCACCTCATGCCCGCGGGTGACGATCGCCGAGACGATGGGTTCCAGAAAGTCGGGTCCCTGCGCGAAAGCGGGCATCGGATCGACGAAGAACACCCCTTTGAGGCCGTGTCGCTCCAGCTGGTCCATCTGCCAGCCGATGCCATAGGCCCGGCCTTTCGCCTCACCCCAGATCGACGATCGGATATTGTCCGCGAACGCGACTCCCCGCTCGTGCAGCAGAGCCGACAATTCGGTGTCCACGGTGATCAGCAGGGCGGTCATGGCGCCCGAACCCTAAGGCAAGGCGTGTTAAGGAGCCGTAACCCCCTTCCTTCCCTGTGTCCGCCCCTCAGGGGAAGTGGGTGAACTCGCCATAGGCGCCCTGGAAGAACAGCAGCGGCTTGCCCGGCGTCTCCGCCTCCAGCGCGACCACCCGGCCCAGCACGATATAATGATCGCCCGCCTCATGCACGGCGTCCAGCGTGCAATCGATCCAGGCCACCACGCCGTCGAGGATCGGCGACCCATTGGCAGACACGCGATGCGAAACGCCGGTGAACTTGTCCCCGCCCTTGGCCGCGAACCTGCCACACAACGCCTGCTGATCGCTTGCAAGCACATTGACGCAGAATTTGCCCGCCCGCTCGATCCGGGGCCAGCTGCTGGACGTCTTGGCCGGGAAGAAGGCCACCAGCGGAGGATCGAGCGACACCGAGGTGAAGGAGCCCACGACCATGCCGGTCGGCGTGCCGTCTTCCTCCACGGCGGTCACGACGCAGACGCCGGTGGGATAATGGCCGAGCACGCGGCGGAACGTCGCGCCGTCTATCAGCAGAGCCTCGGTCATTACGCATTCTCCTTCTATTCGGCTTCGCGCCGATATGCTCGGGCGGCCACGCCGCCACGCTTCATCGGGTCAGAGCGCGACGCCCGCAGCCGCCAGCACGGCCAGGGTCAGCAGTTCCGATGCGTTGGACGACATGGTGGCGATCTGCACCGACTTGTCCATGCCCACCAGCATCGGCCCGATCATCGTGGTGCCCCCCAACTCGCGCAGCAGCTTGGCCGAGATGTTGGCGGACTGAAGCCCGGGCATGACCAGCACATTGGCCGGTCCCGACAGGCGGCTGAACGGATAATTTTTCATCACCGTCGGGTTGAGCGCCGCGTCGGCGGTCATTTCGCCTTCATATTCGAAGTCCACCTGGCGCTCGTCGAGGATCTTCACCGCCTCGCGCATATTGTCGAGATGGGCGCCCGGCGGATTGCCGAAATTGGAATAGGACAGGAAGGCGACGCGCGGATCATGGCCCATGCGCCGCGCCACGGCCACGGTGCCTTCGGCGATGTCGGCCATTTCGCCCGCCGACGGCCGTTCATTGACGGTCGTATCGGCCAGAAACACGGTCTTGTCCTTCGCCACCATGACATGGATGCCAAAGGGCGTGCGGCCGGCTGCCGGGTCCATGACTCGCTTCACCTCGCGCAGCGTCTGGCCGAAGGGCCGGGTCATGCCGGTCAGCATGGCGTCGGCATGACCCATGGTGACGAGCAGCGCGCCGAAGATGTTGCGGTCGCGATTGACCATCCGCTCGCAATCGCGGCGCAGATGGCCGCGCCGCTGCAACCGCTTATAGAGCGTGTCGACCATTGCGGGCACCAGCGGCGAATTGACGCTGTTGTGCAGCTCGAAACTTTCCGGGTCCTGCACGCCCAGCGCCCTGAGCTTGTCATAGACATGCGCGCGGCCGACCAGCACCGGGACGCCATAGCCAAGCTCGCGGAACTGGATCGCGGCGCGCAGCACCACTTCCTCTTCCGCCTCGGCGAAGACGACCCGCTTGGGATTGGCCTTCGCCACCTCATAGGCGGTGGTCAGCACCGACGTGGTGGGGTTGAGCCGGCCCTTGAGGGACTGGCGATAGGCGGCCATGTCTTCGATCGGCTTCTGGGCGACGCCGGTTTCCATCGCCGCCCTGGCGACGGCGGCGGGCACCACCTCCATCAGGCGCGGGTCGAAGGGCGCGGGAATGATATAGTCCGGGCCGAAACTGTGCGACCGGCCATAGGCCTTGGCCACTTCCTCAGGCACCTGCTCGCGCGCCAGATAGGCGATTGCTTCGGCCGCCGCGACCTTCATCGCCTCGTTGATGCCGGTCGCCCGCACGTCCAGCGCGCCACGGAAGATGAAGGGGAAACCCAGCACATTGTTGACCTGGTTGGGATAGTCCGACCGGCCGGTGGCAACGATCGCGTCGGGGCGGACCTCCAGCACGTCGGGCGGCGTGATCTCCGGATCGGGATTGGCCATGGCGAAGATGATCGGCTTGGCCGCCATCGTCTTCACCATCTCCTGGCTCACGGCGCCGGCGACCGACAGGCCCAGGAACACGTCGGCGCCCTTGATGGCCTCGGCCAGGGTGCGCGCGTCGGTCTTCACCGCATGGGCCGACTTCCACTGGTTCATGCCCTCGGTACGACCCTGATAGATGACGCCCTTGGAATCGCACATGATGACATTGTCATTCTGCACGCCGATCGCCTTGATCAGTTCGGTGCAGGAAATCGATGCCGCGCCCGCGCCGTTGACGACGACTTTCATGTCCTTGAGTTCGCGGCCGGTCAGCAGCGCCGCGTTGATGACGCCGGCGGCCGCGATGATCGCGGTGCCATGCTGGTCGTCATGGAAGACGGGGATGTTCATCCGCTCTTTCAGCGTCTGTTCGATGATGAAGCATTCGGGCGCCTTGATATCCTCAAGGTTGATGCCGCCGAAGCTGGGTTCCATCAGCTCGACCGCATCGATGAAGCGATCGACATCCTCGGTCTTGAGTTCGATGTCGATGGAATCGACGTCGGCGAAGCGCTTGAACAGCACCGCCTTGCCTTCCATCACCGGCTTGGACGCCAGCGCGCCCAGATTGCCCAGGCCCAGGATCGCTGTGCCGTTGGAGATGACCGCGACCAGATTGCCCTTGGCCGTATAGTCGTAGGCGGTCGCCGGATCTTCGGCGATGGCGCGCACCGGCACCGCAACGCCGGGGGAATAGGCAAGGCTGAGGTCGCGCTGCGTCGCCATGGGTTTCGACGCGATGATCTCGATCTTGCCGGGCCGTCCCGTCGAATGGAAGAACAGCGCCTCGCGCTCGGAAAATTCCACATTCGACTTGTCGGTCATGGTGCATCCATCCCTGTTAACAGTTAGGGAAAGCCCTAGCGGCAAGCGCGCCTCACGGGCAAGCGCGCGGTGCGGCTTTTTTCGCACTCTTTCCTGATCCCGTGCTTACGGCTATCGGCTGAAAGGTCATGCACAACCCCAAGGACATCGCCGCTTCGCCGCCGACCCCGATGATGGCGCAATATCTTGCGCTGAAGGCGGAAGCGCTCGATTGCCTGCTCTTCTACCGCATGGGCGATTTTTTCGAGCTGTTCTTCGATGATGCGAAGGCGGCGGCGGCGACACTGGACATCGCGCTCACCAGCCGGGGCGAACATGCAGGCAGCCCGATCCCGATGTGCGGCGTGCCGGTGCACAGCGCGGAAAACTATCTCGCGCGGCTGATCAAGGCCGGGCACCGCGTCGCCATCGCCGAGCAGACCGAGACGCCGGCGGAAGCGAAGGCGCGCGGGTCCAAGGCGCTCGTCGGACGGGCGATCGTGCGCTATGTGACGGCGGGCACGCTGACCGAGGAAACGCTGCTCGATGCGCGGCGCGACAATATGCTGGTCGCGCTGTGCCAGACCGGCGGCGAGGGCGCGGGCGAGATCGGCATTGCCGCCGCCGACATTTCCACCGGCCGGTTCGAAACGCTGACCCTGCGCGCGGCCGATCTGGCTGCGGAACTGGCGCGGCTGCGCCCCAGCGAAATCGTCGTGCCCGACGGCGCGGCGATCGACCTGCCCGACGCCCACCCGTTCGACCGCGCCGCCTTTTCCAGCAATCGCGCCGAAGCGGCGCTGAAACGGCTGTTCGGCGTCGCCACGCTCGACGGCTTCGGCCAGTTCAGCCGGCCTGAACTGGCGGCGATGGGCGGGTTGATCGCCTATCTCGACCATGCGGGCAAGGGCACCCTGCCCTTCCTGGCGCCGCCGGTCCGCAAGGCGAGCAGCGCGCATGTCGCGATCGACGCCGCGACGCGCGAGAGCCTGGAGATCATCGCGACGATGAACGGCGCGCGGGCCGGGAGCCTGCTGGGCGCGGTCGATCGCACCGTCACGGGCGCGGGCGCACGGCTGCTGGCGCAGGACCTGTCCGCGCCGCTGATGGATTTGGGCCTGATCGAGGCGCGGCTGGGGTTGGTGCAGCTGTTCCACGACGATGCGCTGCTGCGCGATCAGTTGCGCGCCGCCCTGCGCGCGCTGCCGGACATCGGACGCGCGCTGGGGCGGCTCGCCGTCGGCCGGGGCAGTCCGCGCGATCTGGGGCAGCTGCGCGACGGGCTGGGCGAAGCGCGGATGCTGCGTGAGCGGCTGGGCCGCCTGCCCGATCAGCCGCTGCTGCTGGCGCGGCTCCTGCCGGCACTCGATGGGCATGGCGCGCTGGTCGACGCCTTGTCCCGCGCCCTGGTGCCCGCGCCGCCGACCGAGACGGGGAGCGGCGGCTATATTGCCGATGGCTATGACCCGGCGCTGGATGAACTGCGAAGGCTGGCGGGCGACGGGCGGCGCGCCATCGCCGCGCTGGAAGCCAGATATCGCGAGCAGACCGGCATCGCCAGCCTCAAGATCCGGCATAATGGCGTGCTGGGCTATCATGTCGAAGTGCCCGCGCGCGCCGCCGATCCGCTGATGCAGCCGGAAAGCGGCTTCACCCATCGCCAAACCTTGGCCGGCGTGGTGCGCTTCAATTCGGTCGACCTGCATGAACAGGCAAGCCGGGTGGCGCAGGCCGGCGGCCATGCGCTGGTGGCGGAAGCCGCGCATCTGGAGGACCTGATCGAGACCACGCTGGCGCGCAAGGCGGAGATCGCCCGCGCCGCCGAGGCGCTGGCCCGGCTCGACGTCGCCGCGGCGCTGGCCGAGCGCGCGGCCGAGGGTGGCTGGCAACGGCCGCATTTCCTGGGCGAAGACGATGAGGGCCCCTGCCTGGAGATTATCGGCGGCCGCCATCCGGTGGTCGAGGACGCGCTGCGCCGCGAGGGCCAGCCCTTTATCGCCAATGACTGCCGCCTGGGCGCCGCCGACCGGCTCTGGCTCGTCACCGGCCCCAACATGGGCGGCAAGTCGACCTTCCTGCGGCAGAATGCGCTGATCGTCATCCTGGCGCAGGCGGGCGGCTATGTTCCGGCGCAATCGGCGACCCTGACCCTGGTCGACCGCCTGTTCAGCCGCGTCGGCGCATCGGACAATCTGGCGCGCGGCCGGTCGACCTTCATGGTCGAGATGGTGGAGACCGCCGCCATCCTCGCGCAGGCGACGGAACGCAGCTTCGTCATCCTCGACGAGGTCGGGCGCGGCACGTCGACCTATGACGGCCTCGCGCTCGCCTGGGCGGTGGTGGAGGCGGTGCATGAGGTCAATCGCTGCCGTTGCCTGTTCGCAACCCATTATCATGAACTGACGCGCCTCGCCGAAACCCTGCCATCCCTGTCGCTGCACCATGTCCGCGCGCGCGAGTGGAAGGGCGATCTGGTGCTGCTGCACGAAGTCTCGGAAGGGCCAGCCGACCGCAGCTATGGCCTGGCGGTCGCACGGCTCGCCGGCCTGCCGCCGGCCGTGCTCAAGCGCGCCAAGGACGTGCTGGCCCGGCTGGAAGCGGGCAAGGCGAAGACCGGCGGGATCGCGGCGGGCCTCGATGATCTGCCGCTGTTCGCCGCCGCCGTCGCGCAGGCCGAGGGCAAGGTCGATCCGCTCCGCCAGGCGCTGGATACGATCGATGCCGACGCCCTGTCGCCGCGCGAGGCGCTGGAGCAACTATATCGCCTGAAACAACTGGCCGCAGCCAGCGACGAAGACTAGATACGACTTATGGTCATGCAGTTCCCGACATTAGGGTCGCGCAGATCGATCATCGATCGACGGGCGATTTCCGACAGCATCAACGCCTTGGCGCAGGAGCACAGGAGCGATCCGCTCAAGCTGCGCGGGCTGATCGTCAGGGAATTGAAGGTGGCGCTCGATGCCGGCCGGCTGGATGTGGCGCGCCGCCTGGACGCCAGGCCGACACGCGGGCGCGAGGCGGTGACCGCCTTCGCCTTCCTGATCGATCAGATATTGCGCCTGCTCTACGATGCGACGACGCATCATCTTTACCCTGCCAGCAATCGCAGCACGGGCGAGCGGATCGCCCTGATCGCCGTGGGCGGCTACGGCCGGGGTGAAATGGCGCCGCACAGCGATGTCGATATCGGCTTCATCACGCCATGGAAGCCGACGGGCTGGACCGAGCAGGTCATCGAATCCATGCTCTATTCGCTGTGGGACCTGGGCCTCAAGGTCGGCCATTCGAGCCGCTCGATCGACGAGACGATGCGGATGGCGAAGTCCGACCTCACCGTCCGGACGGCCTTGCTGGAAGCCCGCTATGTCTGGGGTGATCGCGCGCTCTATGAGGAAACGAGCAAGCGTTTCGACGCCGAAGTGATGCAGGGCAATGCCCGCGCCTTCGTCACCGAGAAGCTGGAGGAACGCGACGAGCGGCACAAGCGCATGGGCGACAGCCGCTACGTCGTCGAACCCAATGTGAAGGAAGGCAAGGGCGGCCTGCGCGATCTGCACACTTTGTTCTGGATCGGCAAATATGTGAACCGGGTGAAATCGGTCGCCGAACTGGTCGATGTCGGCCTGCTCACCGAGACCGAGCTGCGCCAGTTCCAGAAAGCGGAAGATTTCCTCTGGGCGGTCCGGTGCCACCTTCACATGATCACCGGGCGCGCCGAAGACCGGCTGACCTTCGACCTGCAGCTGGAAACGGCTACGCGGATGCACTTCACCGCGCGGCAGGGCCGGTCGGGCGTCGAGCGCTTCATGCGCTATTATTTCCTGAACGCGAAGACGGTCGGCGATCTGACCGCGGTGTTCCTTGCCCACCTGGACGACCAGATGGGGCCCAAGGGGCGCCGCTACATCCCGTCGATCTTTCGCCGGCCCAAGAAGCTCGACGGCTTCGTGCTCGAGCGCGGGCGCCTGGCCCTGTCGAGCGACGATTTCTTCCAGGAGGATCCCGTGCGGCTGCTCGAGATCTTCGCCGTCGCCGACCGGCACCAGCTGGCGATTCATCCCAGCGCCATGCGCGCCGCGAGCCGCGACGCGGGCCTGATCACCGCGAAGATCCGCCGCGATCCGCGCGCCAATGCGGCCTTCATGGACGTGCTGACCTCCCCGCGCGATCCCGAGACGGTGCTGCGCTGGATGAACGAATCGACCGTCTTCGGCCGCTTCATCCCCGACTTCCGCCGCGTGGTCGCGCAGATGCAGTTCGACATGTATCACCACTACACGGTGGACGAACATACGATCCGCGCGATCGGCCTGCTGGCGAGGATAGAAAAGGGCGAGCTGGCACAGGACCATCCGCTCTCCACCGAGATCATGGGCCGGCTGATTTCGCGCCGCGTCCTCTATGTCGCGCTGCTGCTGCACGATATCGCCAAGGGCCGCGGCGGCGACCACAGCATATTGGGCGCGGAGGTTGCGGAGCATCTCTGTCCGCGCCTGGGGTTGACCCCGGCCGAAACCGAAACCGTCGCCTGGCTGGTGCGCTACCATCTGCTGATGTCGGCCACCGCCTTCAAGCGCGACCTGGCCGACTACAAGACGATCCTCGATTTCGTCGAGGTGGTGCAAAGCCCCGAACGGCTGCGCCTGCTGCTCTGCCTGACGGTGGTCGACATCCGCGCGGTCGGCCCCGGCGTCTGGAACAGCTGGAAGCGGCAGCTGCTGGGCGATCTTTACGAAGCGGCGGAGGAGGTTCTGCGGCTTGGCCACAAGCAGAAGGGCCGCAGCGAACGCGTCTCCACCAAGCAGGAATCGCTGCGCCAGGCACTTGGCATGTCGATCGCGGCCTTCCAGCGGTTCAGCAAGCGGCTGCCCGCATCCTACTGGATCGCCGAGCCCGAGGACATATTGATCCACAATGCGCACCATATATTGGCGTCGGGCGATTCCCCGCTGTCGATTGCCGCGCAATATTATCCGCAGCGCGGCGCGACGCTGGTCACCGTCTATGCCGCCGACCATCCGGGTCTGTTCTATCGGATCGCAGGCGCCATTCACCTGGCGGGCGGCAACATCATCGACGCGCGCATCCACACCACGCGCGATGGCGTGGCGATCGACAATTTCCTAGTGCAGGACCCGCTGGGCGGCGCTTTCCACAGCCCCGAGCAGCTGACCCGCATCCGCAACGCGATCGAGGATTCGCTGGCCAACCGGCATCGCATGATCACCAAGCTGGAAGCGCGTCCCCTGCCCCGCACCCGCGCCGAAGCCTTCCGCATCGCGCCCAATGTGCTGATCGACAACAAGGCGTCGAACCGCTTCACCGTGATCGAGGTCAATGCCCGCGACCGGCCGGCGCTGCTGTTCAGCCTGGCCAATGCGCTGTTCCAGTCGAAGGTGACGGTGCACAGTGCGCATGTCGCCACCTATGGCGAGCGCGCGGTCGACACTTTCTACGTCACCGACCTGCTCGGCGGAAAGATAGAGAGCAAGGCGCGGCTGCAGACATTGGAAAGACGGCTGCTGGAGGCTGCAGGCGGCGAGGTGGCCGAGGCGCTGGAACGGGCGTAAAGCCGCGACACCGTGTTCCTGCGAAGGCAGGAGCACGGCGCATCTGGATCAGACGAGTTCCATCACGTCGCCCGGCGCGAGCAGCGGCAGGAGCCTCAACATATCCTCCCGCTCGACCGCCACGCACCCGGCGGTCGGCCGTCCTTCGGACAGATGAAAGAAGATCGCGCTGCCCTGCCCCGGCACCGGCGGCGCGTCATTATGGCCGAGTATGACGATCACGTCATAGGCGTCGTCTTCGCGCAGCAGCGATTCGGCCGAATGGGCACGCGGCAGATGGACCGGGCGGTTATAGGCCGGATCGGCCGGATCGTCGGACCATCCGTCCCCTGTGCGCACCCAGCGCCACGGCAGGCGGATGCCGTCCGCCGCAACCTTGCCCGGCCGCAGCAGAACGCCCCGCACCGGCCACGTCCCCAATGGCGTGCAACCATCCCCCTCGCGCTTGTCCTCGGCGGCGCAGGCGCCGCTACGGCCGATCGTGCAGGCCATGTCGATATCGCCGAAGCTCAGGCGTCCCGCGCCCGTATCGACGCGGATCACATTCAAAGCTGATGCCCGGTGCGGTCGCGCTTGGTGGCCAGATATTGCTCATTATGCGGGTTGGAAGGCAGGATGATCGGCAGCCGCTCGGCCACCGTGATCCCCGCCGCCTCCAGCCCCGCCACCTTGTTGGGGTTGTTCGTCAGCAGCCGCACCTCGCCCACACCCAGCAGGTCGAGCATCCGCGCCGCCACCGAAAAATCCCGCGCATCGATCGCGAAGCCCAGCCGGACATTGGCGTCGACCGTATCGAAGCCCTGATCCTGCAAGGCATAGGCGCGCAGCTTGTTGATGAGCCCGATTCCCCGCCCCTCCTGCCGCAGATAGAGCAGCACGCCCCAGGTCGAATCAGCGATCTCGTGCAGCGCCTGGTGCAGTTGCGGCCCGCAATCGCATTTCAGCGACCCCAGCACGTCGCCGGTCAGGCATTCGCTGTGCAGCCGCACCACCGGCGGCGACGCGTCGCGCTTGCCGATGACCAGCGCGACATGTTCGCGCGGCTCGTCCGGGCTGCGGAAGGCGACGATCTCGGCCGTTTCGCTCGCCGACACGGGCAGGCGCGCGCGGGTGGCGATGGCGAGATGCGCCGCGTCGTCATAGGCGTCGACATCCTGCGTGCTGACCTCAGCCTCACTCTTGCCCGTTTCGGTCACGAAATAGGCGGGCAGAATCCCCGCGAGCCGGGCCAGCCGCAGTGCTGCCTTGGCCGCCAGCGGCGCGGCGAGCGGCTTGGCCATGAAAGGCCCCTTGAGCGGCGAGGCAAGATCCAGCACCGGGTCGGCGATCGCCATGGCGACGTCACCGTCGATCCAGGGCGCGCGAGCGATCAACACCGGCATGTCGGTGTCGGCGGCGGCAAGCTGGTTGGTGAGCTTCAATGTTTCACCCCGTGCGGCGGCGACCAATATGTCGGCCTTCCCAGCGGCATCGAAGTCGGCCAGCGTGACCGCATCCGCGCCCTCCACCGCCATGATCCGCAGGCTGCCGTCGGCGGCGCGCACGCTCACCGGCCAGCCGCGGCGGAGCGCGTCGATGGCGCGAGCGGCGGCGCGCGCGCCCATCAGAAGGCGAATTCCGTGATGATGGGGATATGGTCGGACGGCTTGCCCCAGCTGCGCGCGGGCTCCACCACGCGATGGCTCACCGCCTTGTCCGCCACATCCTGCGTCATCCACATATGGTCGAGCCGCCGCCCGCGATCCGATTCCGCCCAGTCCTTCGCGCGATAGCTCCACCAGGTGTAGAGCCGCTGCGGCGCGGGGTGGAAGTGGCGGCCGATATCGACCCACTTGTTCGATTCCTGCAGCCGCGTCAGAATCTCGCACTCGATCGGCGTATGGCTGACCACGTTCAGCAGCTGCTTGTGGCTCCACACATCGCACTCCATCGGCGCGATGTTGAAGTCTCCGGTCAGGATCGTCGGCTTGTCCTCAAGCTCGGAGGACCACTGGATCATGCGCTCGAGGAAATCGAGCTTCTGCCCGAATTTGGGATTGACGGTCCGGTCGGGAACATCACCGCCGGCGGGCACATAGACATTCTCTATCCGCACGCCATTGTCGAGCCGCACGCCGACATGGCGCGCTTCGCCATTGGCCTGCCAGTCGAGCCGGTCATCCTCATGGATCGGCAGCTTCGACAGGATCGCCACGCCATGATGCATGCGCTGCCCGTTCAGCACCTGGTGCACATAGCCGCGCTGGCGAAACATGTCGGCGGGGAAGATGTCGTTCACCACCTTGGTTTCCTGCAGGCACAATATGTCGGGCGCTTCTTCGGTCAGGAACCGCTCGACAATATCCAGCCGCGCGCGGACGCTGTTGATGTTCCAGGAGGCGATGCTGAGTGTCTGCGACATGCTGATCCACTAAGAGGCTCCGCAGTCTCACGCAACACCCGTTATGTGCCGGAATTCGGCTCAGGGCGGAGCGAAAATGTCGAATTTCGAGAACCGGCGCGGAGCGTACTTCAGCACGTGAGCACCGGAAGCGCAGAAAGTCGGCATTTGCAGCCCGTCCTGGGGCGAAGGCCGGTGCATAACGTAAGACCCCCGCTCCGGGGGCATGGAACGGGGGTCTCGATCGCGCCCTTGAAGCGCTTTGCGACGGGAGCGGGTTCCGGGTAACAGGGGGGAAATCCCGGTCTGCGTCTCTCGCCGTGGAGTTCTTCTTAGGGCTTCTCAGATGAGCCCTAGATGAACGGCGCGCCAAGTTTTTCCGTCCATCTCACGCCCGGCGCGGTTCACCCGCCCGCAGAACGTCCCTTGGGCCGCGGATCGGTCCAGCGGAAGGCAGAGTCGGCCACTGCAACGCCGTAACGCTGGTTGGACAACCGCACCGTCGTCCGGTTGTTCTGCGAATCGATCGCCACCCAACCGTAAAGCTGGAGCCCCGCCGGTCCGGAGCCGTCGCGATTGAAGATCATCGTTATGGTGCCGAATTCCGGCCGCTTGGGATCGCGCGCCTGGACGCTCAGCACATTGGGATCGCCGGTCTGGACCACCTTGCCGAATTTCGACAGGTCCTTGTTGGGGTCGATCAGCGCGCCCAGCGGCGAATTGCCGATCGGCCAGCGCTGCACCTGCCGCACTTCATAGTCGATCATCGTCAGCGCCCTGCCGTCGCCGACGATCAGCAGCGGCACGCCCTTCTGATATTGGAACCGGATCTTGCCCGGCTGCTTGAGCGTCAGCTTGCCGCCCAGCGTCTGTCCGTTGCGGTCGGTCTGGACGAAGTCGGCGGTCATGGTGGTGACGCCGCGAATATAGGCGTTGACGCGCCCCAGGTCGGACTGTCCCTGCTGCGCGGCGGCGGGCAAGGCCGGCAGCAGCAGCGGCGCGGCCATCAGGGCCATGGCAAGGGGCGCGAGCATGCGCTTCATGCGATCTTCTCCGGTTTGTTCAGGACATGATGCTTAGGCGGTGGGGCTTGAACCCGCTGTGAACTGGCCTGTTCCCTTAGAGTAGGATGACTTTACCTTAATCCGTTCGTTTCGAGCGAAGTCGAGAAACGGAAGCGCAGTTCATGCTGTTTCTCGACTTCGCTCGAAACGAACGGAGGCAACTTGAATCCATCTAACGTTATCCCGCTCTAAAGACAGCTTTGCAGGCCGCCAATGCGGCAACGGCAGAATCTCCGCCGCGCCGGCACAAAAAAAAGGCTGGTCCGAAGACCAGCCTGGAAAGTTTTAGGAGAGGATGCCTGAAAGGCCCGTCCCTTTTGGGCGAGAAGACCGATTGCTGCAAATGCGAAAGGATCCGGAACGATTGCGCGATTTGCAATCATGATCCTCCGTTGGTTCATCTGCGCTTAAAGCGGGTTGCCATTTTCATCGCGCAACACTTCACGGCGGCCGACATGGTTGGGCGGGCCGACCAGCCCTTCCTCCTCCATGCGCTCGATCAGGCGCGCGGCGGAATTGTAGCCGACGCGGAGCTGACGCTGGAGCCAGCTGGTCGACGCCTTCTGATTTTCGAACACCAGCTGGCAGGCCTTTCGGAACAGCTGCGCGTCGGGGCTGTCGTCGCCGAGGTCCACGCCGTCGAGCGCAAAGCTGCCCTCCTCCGGCTCCTCGGTAACGGCGGAGATATAGTCGGGCTGGCCCTGCGCGCGCCAATGGTCGGCGACGACGCGGACTTCATCGTCGGACACGAAGGGACCGTGAACGCGGGTCAGCCCCTTGCCGCCATGCATGTAGAGCATGTCGCCCTTGCCCAGCAGTTGCTCGGCGCCCTGCTCGCCCAATATGGTGCGGCTGTCGATCTTGCTCGTCACGAAGAAGCTGATGCGGGTCGGCAGGTTCGCCTTGATGACGCCAGTAATGACGTCGACCGAGGGGCGCTGCGTCGCCAGGATCAGGTGGATGCCGGCCGCGCGCGCCTTCTGCGCGAGGCGCTGGATCAGGAATTCGACTTCCTTGCCCGCCGTCATCATCAGGTCGGCCAGCTCGTCGACCACCACCACGATCTGCGGCAGCGGCTGGAAATCCAGCTGCTCCTCCTCATAGATCGGCTTGCCGGTCTCGGGATCATAGCCGGTCTGAACCCGGCGGCCGAGCGGCTTGCCCTTGGCCTTCGCGGCGCGGACCTTCTCATTATAGTTGGCAAGGTTGCGGACAGAGATCGACGCCATCATGCGATAGCGGTCCTCCATCTGTTCGACCGCCCATTTCAAGGCGCGGATCGCCTTGCTCGGCTCGGTGACGACCGGCGAGAGCAGATGCGGGATATCGTCATAGGTCGACAGTTCCAGCATCTTGGGGTCGATCATGATCAGGCGCAGCTGGTCCGGCGTCATGCGGTAGAGCAGCGACAGGATCATCGCGTTGAGGCCGACCGACTTGCCCGAACCGGTGGTGCCCGCGATCAACAGATGGGGCATGGGGGCGAGATCAGCGATGATCGGCTCGCCGGAAATATTCTTGCCCAGGATGATGGGCAGGGTTGCTTCCTGCATGAACTGTTCGGACGTGATCAGCTCGCGGAAGGATACGCCCTCGCGATTGGCATTGGGCAATTCGATGCCGATCACCGTCCGCCCCGGAATCGTCGCGACACGGGCGGAGAGGGCCGACATGTTGCGCGCAATATCGTCGGCCAGCGCGATCACGCGGCTCGCCTTGATGCCGGGCGCGGGTTCCAGTTCATACATGGTGACGACCGGACCGGGGCGAACCTCGACGATATTGCCCTTCACATGGAAGTCGTCGAGCACGGATTCGAGCAGGCGGGCGTTGCGCTCCAGCGCGGCCTTGTCGATCTTCTGCCCCTGGCTGGCCGGAACCGGATTGAGCAGGTCGGGCGAGGGCAGCGAACTGTTGCCGAACAGATCGTCCTGGCTGACCGGCGCCATGGGCCGCTGGACCGGGGCGGGCTTGGGCGTCTGGATGTTGATCGGCGGCTTGGGCTCGTTGGTCACGGTCCGGCGCGGTGTGACGACCCGTTCGGCGACATCATCCTCCTCGTCCAGATCGACCGGCACGCCGCCGCCCGCCAGTGCGAAGGACGGCTTGGGCAGGCTGAGGCGGGGCAAGCTGGGGCGGCGCAGGGCCAGGATCGGCTTTTCCAGCGCCAGGCTGCGATACCAGGCAAAGGCGCCGGCGATCAGCATCGCCACCACCAGGATTCCGCTGATCCAGCCCTGCGCGGCGGGCGCCTGCGCGGTGAGGCTCAATATACCGCGGCTCGTCACCAATGCGATGATGCCACCCCAGCCGGCGGGAAGGCCGACCAGCGGATCGGGCTGGAACAGCGACAATGCGATGCCGATCAGGACGATTCCGCCGGTGCATTTGCCGAACTGCGCCTTCCACCCGCTCATGTCCTGATCGCCCCAGAGGCGGCGGGCGGTAATGGCCATCAGCGGCAGCACGAGCGCAACCGGAACCCCGAACAGCCAGAGCAGGAAATCGGCGATCCAGGCGCCGGGCGTCTGCATCATATTCCGCACCTGATCGCCCGCCACCGTATTCATCGACGGATCGCTCGGCTGGTAGCTCAAGAGCGCGAGCGCCAGGAACAAAGTCACCAGGACCAGCGTGATCGCACCGATCAGCGCGCCGCTGCGGATCAGGCTGCGTTTGAGCATCTCACGCCATTCCGGCGTGTGCTTGGCGCCGCGGCTGACAGCCATCGTCTTGAATGTCCCCCAAATGTTCCGTTTCGGCACAATGCGCCGAGCGGGGAGTCTCCGTCAAGAGTCCGCCCTTTCAGCTCATCCCGTCAGGCGACGCTGGATTCGACATGGGGTTCGACCGACCGGACCCGTGAGGCAAGCAGGCAACCGGCCACGATCAGGACGGTTCCGGCCAGCGTCGGCAGCGTCAGCGCCTCGCCGAAGGCCAGCCAGCCGATGATCGCCGCCCAGACGAAGGCGCTATATTCGACCGGGATCAGATGCTGCGCCTCCGCCCGCGCATAGGCCCAGGCCAGCGCAGCCAGAGACGTGAAGGCGAGCGTGGCGGCCAGGATGATCAGCAGCCAGGATCGCGCGGCAGGCACGACCGGCATCCAGCCCGCCGCCAACGCCCAGAGCGCGAAGATGGCGAGCATGACGACATGCTGGAAGAAGGCGACCTCGATCGGGGATGCAAGCTGCGCCTGTTGCCGCTGGAGGATGAGGTTCCAGGCGAACAGCACCGCCGACAGCAGCACCGCGCCCGCGCCGAGCAGCGCATCGAGATCATAGTCGCCGCGCATCCGCCCCGACAGGATGACCGCCACACCGACCAGCCCGAGCAGCGACGCGCCGATCGCTTGGCCCCCGATCTGCTCGCCGAGCAGCAGGGCGGCGAGATAGAGCGCGATGAGCGGGGCGATGAAGGACAGCGCGATCGCCTCCGCCAGCGGCAGCCGCATGATCGCCCAGAAGAACAGGCTGGCCATCACCGCCACGACGGCGCCACGCAACATATGCAGCCGCAGCACCGGCGCGGAAGGCCAGCGCTGGCGCGTGAGCAGCATGACGGCGAGACCCAGCAGGCTGCCCGTCAGCGCCCGCCAGAACAAAGCGTTGAACAGGCCGATGGAGAGGCTCAAACCCTTCATCGCCGCGTCCATCACCGAAAAGAGCGCAACCCCGACGCAGCAGACCGCGAAGGG
>DATFDS010000188.1:0-13792 GCA_035251955.1 Sphingobium sp.
CGCGGTCGCCCATTATGCCGAGCGCGGCCTGATCCTCTATTCGCTGCTCGCCGGCAAGGATCGCTACAAGCAGAGCCTTGCCACGCGCGAGGAAGCGTTGGAATGGTGGGTGATCGAACGTTTCTCGCCGCGGCTGGAGGGTGAAGCGCTGCTGCGCCGCTTGTTCAGGCGCCCAGCTTCCGCATGATGCGATAGGCAAGGCGCTTGACGCCCTGCCGTTCCGGTCGCGTGCCGATGCGGCCCGTGGGCAGGCCCCGGCGGCGCAACAGCGCGTTGAGCCCGTGCAACTCGCTTTCGGCGACGCTCCGCTCCGACCGCCAGGTCACCGACAGGCTGATCGACACGCTGGACCCGTTTTCCACGAAATGCGGCGCCTTGACCGGCACATGGATGGCATCGCCCGGCAGCAGCCTGATCGGCGTACCCCGTGTGCGGAATCGATCCTGCCAGGCAAGATTGCGGTGGCCGCCGGCATGGAAGGCCTCGCTCTGGATCGCCGGCACCAATTCCTCGTCACCGGCGGGAAAGACGGTCATCGTCTTTTCGCCCCGCATCTGCAGCAGGATATTATGCTCCGGGTCCATGTGGAACGGGGTAACGCTGCCCGGCGAGGACAGGAAGATGAAGGCCTCGCGGTTGAGCATAGGTCCGGTCTTCTGTTCGACCAGCGGCGCCAGTTCGGCCAGCGCCTGGTCGAGCAGGGCGCCATAGGCCGGGTCCCGCTCGACATTTTTCAGCACCGCCCAGCTGCCGCTTGTCTGGATGGTACGGATCGTCTCGCCCAGCGTCAGCCCGTTGGCGGGTATGTCCTCCGCCCGCACGCCGAGCGGCAGCTTGCCCAGATTATATTCGACCGATGCAGCGGGCATCCGTTCGGCAAGGTCGGCTAAAGCCTCCAGCGTCAGCAGCGGATGGCCGACCAGCCCATGGGTCAGTTTCGCCGTCTGGTCGGGATAGGCCGTGGCAAAGGCGACCCGCGCGCCGTCCGGAAAAGCGGCGGCGGTCATGATGGGGCTATGGGCAGTCATCCCTGTCCTTTCAGCGCGCCGGCGATCCGCTCGGCACCGTTGGCGATGGCAAAGGCGGCGGTGCGGCTCAGGCGCGCAAGGCCGCGCCCGTGCAGCGCGATGCGATATTGGACGATGGTCCGCCGCTCGGCCCACAGGCTGTCGATCATCGGATGATCGGGCGCGGCGCAGCTGTCCATCCAGCCGATCGACGGATCGCCCTGCACCGCATGCAGATTGGCAAGTTCAATGAGGACGCCTGGCGAAAAGCGGCCCATCCCCTCATCGAAGGCGATCTTGAAGGAAAAGGCGCCCTCGCCATGGCGGAAATTGGCGAGCATCGCGATGGCGCGACCGTTGACGTCGATGCGCAGGAAATGCAGCCGCCCCGCGTCGAACGCAGCCGCGCAGGCGGCGCGGAAGAAAGCCGCATCGCCCGGACGGCTTGCCAGCGCCGTGCCTTCGCGCCCCTTCCATCCCGATGCTTCCAGCGCCAGGAAGTCAGCGCACCATGCCGGCAGCGCCGCCCGATCCGCCAGCAGATGCTGGTCGACCGTGCCCAGTTCAGCGAGCCGCTTCTGCAGGCGCCTGATTTCCTTGCGCTTCTTGGCGCGAACATGGGTTTCCCAATAATGCCCTGCATCCAGATCCGACCGCAGCATGGCCCGGTCGTAGCGATGCACCTCGCGCCGTCCGCGCCGCTGTTCGACGCACAGCGCCTCAAGTGCCGCTGCGTTGGCGCCGGCTGCGTCCAGCCCCTGCAGATAGAGGAAGCCCGGCGCCCAATGCGCCGCATCCAGCTGGGCCAGCAGCCCGCGCCATGCCGCGATTTCCTGTCCGCGCCGAATCAACGGCGCGCCGAAGAAGCAATGGTCGTGCATCCAGTTGCCGACGCAGGCGAATGGCAGCCGCCCGTGGCGTGGCATCATCGTCACCGGCAGTAGCCCGACAAGGTCGCCGTCGCTCTGCACCTCCAGCAGCCGCAAGCCAGGATTCGCCGCCAGATGATCGAGCGCCGCGCACAGCATGTCGGGTGCGTAGAAGGCGTTGGCCTCTGCCACGTCCTGTGCCAGCGCGGCCCAGCGCGCGCGCTGGGCCGGGCCATAGGTGCGCGCGCCCGCAGCCAGGGGATGGGATGCCATGTCCATGGCTTTGAAGCCATAAGCGGCAATGCTTAGGGAAAGACTAAACCTGCCTCATTTGGGGATGGTTTCGGTTCTTGCGGGGAAAGGCCTTTACATCGCATGATGGATTGTCTGTTACGGGGGTAACAGACGAGCATTGAAAGAGATTCCGATGGCGACCGATCTTCTCCCCTCAGCCGATCCGGGCGCCGCATGACGATTCTCGTCACCGGCGCGGCCGGCTTCATCGGCATGGCAGTCGCCGACCAGCTGCTGGCGGCGGGGCGGGCGGTGATCGGCATCGACAATCTCAACGATTATTACCCGGTCTCCCTGAAACGCGACCGCATCGCCGCGCTGGTGGAGCGCCATGGCAAGCTCTTTACCTTTGCCGAGCTGGACTTTGCCGACATGGACGCGATGCAGGCAGCGCTGGCGGACCAGGGGATAGAGGCGATCATCCACCTCGGCGCGCAGGCGGGCGTGCGCTACTCGCTGATCAACCCGCATGCCTATGTCCGCTCCAACCTGGCCGGTCATGTCAACATGCTGGAGCTGGCGCGCGAACGGCGGGTGCGGCATCTGGTCTATGCCTCCTCTTCCTCGGTCTATGGCGGCAATGACGTGCTGCCCTTCCGGGTCGAGGACCGGGCCGACCATCCCGTCTCGCTCTATGCGGCCACCAAGCGCGCCGACGAGCTGATGAGCGAAACCTATGCCCATCTGTTCCGCATTCCCATGACGGGCCTGCGCTTCTTCACCGTCTACGGTCCTTGGGGGCGGCCCGACATGGCGATGTGGATCTTTACAAAGAAGATCCTGGCCGGCGAACCCATTCCTGTGTTCAACCATGGCCGGATGCAGCGCGATTTCACCTATATAGACGATATCGTCAGCGGCGTGATCGGCTGTCTCGACCATCCGCCTGCCGATGACGGCGCGCTCAAGGCGGGGGGCAGCCGCTCGCCGCACCGGCTCTACAATATCGGCAACAACAAGCCCGAGGAGCTGATGCACCTCATTTCGGTGCTGGAGCAGGCCTGCGGGCGGCAGGCGCAGATCGACTTCCAGCCGATGCAGCCGGGCGACGTGCCGGCCACCTTTGCCGATATCAGTGCGATTGCGCGCGACATCGGTTTCGCGCCGGCTACGGGAATAGAAACAGGCGTCCCGCGCTTTGTGTCCTGGTATCGGAACTATCATGCCAGCTGAAAAAGGCCAGAAAGTGCAGCGCTACTCTTTGGCTGAACAATAGTTCCCACAACATCGCTATTGCGGTAATTTTTCGCGACTGTGGCCTGAATGACCCGCAAATTTACATTCGCTAATGCGAATTGAATTGCCATCACTGTCCGAACGGGCCTATTCCCCTCCACGGGTGCCGGCTTGCAGCCGGAAATGGGTCGCGGATTGAGGTAAGGACGGGATGCCGCTGGGTGTGCCGTCGCCATGATCGTCAGTCAGGAGAAAATCCGACGGCGGGCGTGGAAAAAAGGGCTTACGCGTGTCTACAGTATCGAAGATCGTGCCTTTCGGGTCTGGCAGCCGTATCGTGGATACCGCCTGCAGGACCTTGTCCGTTGCGTCGCACGGCATCAACGCTCTGGAAGCGAAATTTTCCGATCGGGACTTCGCCGCCATATTCCTGCGCATGGTCGGCGTGATCATGAATGTGCGCGGCCGCCTGATCGTCACCGGCATGGGCAAGAGCGGCATCGTCGCGCGGAAGATGACGGCGACGCTCACCTCGACCGGCACGCCGGCCATCTTCATGCACCCGGCCGATGCCGGCCATGGCGACCTGGGCATGGTGACGCCGGACGATGTCGTGCTGATGCTGTCGCAATCGGGCGAGTCCAGCGAGCTCGGCCCGATCATCCAATATTGCAAGCGTTTCGGCATTCCGTTGTTGGGCCTGACGGCGCGTCCCGAAAGCACCGTCGCGACCGCCTCCGACGTCTGCGTGCTGCTGCCGTCGGTGCGCGAAGCCTGCCCCAACGAGCTGGCGCCGACCACGTCGACGACGGTGCAGATGGCGTTCGGTGACGCGCTGGCCATCGCGCTCATGGAAATGCGGGGTTTCTCCGCCGACGATTTCTACAAATTCCATCCCAATGGCCGTCTTGGCGCGCAGCTCATCAAGGTGCGCGAACTGATGGCGCAGGGCGACGATGTGCCCCGCGTGCGGGAAGACGCCTCGCTGCTCGACGCGACCATCGAAATGACGCGCGGCCGCTTGGGCGGGACGGCGATCGTCAACGACAATGGCGAACTGATCGGCGCCTTCACCGATGGCGACCTGCGCCGTACCGTCACCGGCACCCGCTATCTGACCGAACCGGTCGGCCGTTTCATGACCGCGACGCCGCTGTCGATCAGCCCGGACGAATTGGCGTCGGAAGCGCTGCGGCTCATGCATCTGCACAATATCACGCTGCTGTTCGTGTGCGAAGCGGGCCGCCTGATGGGCGCGATCCATATGCATGACCTGCTGCACGCCGGGGTCGCCTGAGCATAGTCATCGTCATTCCGGCGCGGGCGGGATCGTCGCGCCTGCCGCGCAAGCCGCTGCGCATGATCGCGGGGCGCACCTTGCTGCACCGGACGATCGCCATGGCGCGTGCCGCGATCGGCGGCCTGGCCGATGCCGAACTGGTCGTGGCGACCGACGATCGGGAGATTGCCGACCATGCCGAGGCGGTCGGCTGCCAGGCGGCCATGACCGACAGCGCCATTGCGACCGGCTCTGGCCGTGCGCTGGTTGCGGCGCTGCAGCGGCGCGAGCCGCCGCGTTTCGTCGTCAATCTCCAGGGCGATTCTCCGTTCCAGCCCCAAGGCGCGCTGCGGGCGGTCATCGCCGCGCTGCAGGCGGGCGCCGAGGTCGCGACGCCGGTGATCGCGCTCGACTGGCGCGCGCTTGATGCGCTGCGCGAGCACAAGACGCGCTCGCCCTTCAGCGGGACGACCTGCGTGCGTGCGCCGGACGGCCGGGCGCTCTGGTTTTCGAAAAACATCATTCCCGCCATTCGCGGCGAGGAAAGCCTGCGCGCGGCGCAGACGCTTTCGCCGGTCTGGCGGCATGTCGGCCTCTATGGCTATACGCTCGACGCCCTCACCCGCTTCGAGCGGACACCGCCGTCGGCGCTGGAAGATCTGGAGGGACTGGAACAACTGCGCCTGCTCGAACTTGGCATCCCCGTGCAGACCGTCGCGGTCGATCCACCGCCGTTCGACAGTTCAGGCATCGATACCCAGGCCGACATCGTCCGCGTCGAGGCGCTGATCGTCGCCCATGGCGACCCGACCCCGCCGCTCGCGCCCTGATCCGCTATGCGCCGCATCTTCATCATCCGCCACGGCAATACGTTCGAAAGCAGCGCGGCCGCCTGCCGCATCGGTGCCGGCACGGACCTCCCACTGGTGGAGAGTGGTCGTGCGCAGGCCGACCGTCTTGGCAAGTGGTTCGCGGCGCAGGGCTTGCCTATCCGGTCGCTTCACAGCAGCCCGCTCCAGCGCGCGCGGGAAACTGCCGCTCGCATCGGCGCTGCCGCGGGTCACGCTCCTGACGGCACGCTCTCCTGGCTCAATGAGATCGATCACGGCCCGGACGAAGGCTGCCCCGAAGCCCAGGTCCTGGCGCGCATCGGTGCGCAGGCGCTGGCAGACTGGGATGAGCGCGGTATCGCGCCCGATGGCTGGACCGTCGACGCTGACGCACGCATTGCCGACTGGAAGGACTGGTTCGCGCGGGAAGGAGAGGGGGCCGAACTTCTCGTCACCAGCAACGGCGCTGCCCGCTTCGCGCTGCTGGCGCTGGGCCTGCCGCTCGGCTCGCTCAAGCTGCGAACGGGCGCCTTCGGCGAACTCGCCGTCGATGGCCAGGGCGCCGTCACGCTGCTGCGCTGGGACGAACGCCCCTAACGTCCGTCCCCGCTCGCGCGCTGTCCTTAACTGGTGGGCGTGTTGGCCGCCGTGGAAACCGGCACCACAGCAGGCTTGGCGACCGGCAGTTCGGCCTGCTTGTCCGCCGTTTCCGCAGCCGGTGCCGCAGGTTGCGCCTTCAGGCTGGCAGCCGCATTCTGTAACGCCGCTGCCGCCGCCTCCAGCGCTGCCGCTGCCGATTGCGGCTGTGCCGCCGTCGTATCGGTGTTGGCGACTTCGACCGGCGCTGCTGCCGGAACTGCTGCGGGTGCTGCCGCCGCAGCTACCGCTTCATGCGGGCTCGCGACCGCGGTGGCGACCTGGGTGCAATCCTCGTCGAGGCCAAGCTCGGTTTCGGAAAAGCTGCGCGCCAGCATCGGCAACTCATCGCTGCCGGCGTTGGTAGCCAGCATCAGGAGGCTCTCGGTTATCTCGCAGATATTGGAAGGCTGCGCATTGCCGGAATGCGTGTTGCCGAGTTTGGTGTTGAACTCCTCATAGGCCCGCTGGCCGTCGGCAATGCCGTTGGCCCGCATGAAGCGCGCCTTCAGTACATTATTATAGTTGGCCAGCTGACCGTTTTTCTTCTGAACGAAAGCATCATATTTGCTGGCTATTTCCGGCTTGGCTGCTTGGCATTTCAAGGTGCCGAGCATCAGCATGATATGCAGATCCCGGACCTTTGCCGCCTCCACTTCATAAGGCTGCCAACATTGCGGCCCCCCCGCCGCGACAGCCTGGCCGGATAAAAGCGCAATGATGCAACCGGCGGTACTTGCCGCCATTCTCAGTTTGGACATGATGGACCTCGCAGAATCGAGAAACGACCCCGCTGATTCCAATGTAGCAGTTTGCCCCGAAAATGCCATGATTTATCGTATTGACAGTGACATTTTTGGCGCAGAAATTCCCTCGCTTCAACGCGAGCGAAACGGCTTTTTCGATTGTGTTGGCGGGGTCTAGTTTTTCCGCTGCGGCACGGTGAAGGTGCCTGATACGCGTCCGCCGGAATTGCTCGACACGCCCGGTGCCTCCCCACCCGAGGCCCGTCCGTCCACCGTCGAGCGCCCGCTGTTGAGGTCGATCACCACCCGCCCGCCGGTCAGCCGGTTCGTCCCTTGCGTCAGCGTGACATTGCCCAGCATGGTGATCAGCCGGCTGTTGAGGTCGTAGATCGCCGCATTGCCGCGCGCCGTTTCATTCCCCTTGGTCACGACGACATTGCCCGACGCATCGATCCGGTCGACCTCCACGCCGTTGTCGCCCGTGCCGTTGCGATAGGCCACCGTCATTCGCGCGGCATTCAGCGTCATCCCCGCCTGCGTCACCACGACATTGCCCGACACCAGCACGCGGTCGGCGCGGTCCTGCACCTCTATCCGGTCGGCGGTGAAGTTGACGGGCGCATTGCTGTCATGATTCTTCAGCACCTGCGCCCCGGCGCCGGCATAGAGAGCCGCCACGCCCAGCGCGGCCGACGACAGCAGGATCAGCGATCTCTTCATCACTACCGCCCTTTGAGGCCATTTTGTTCGATGCGCAAGCTTGCCCTGCCATTGAGCGTCACCGTCCGCGCGCCCAGGTCCGCTTCCAGATGGTCGCCGCTGAATGTGCCGATCGGTATCCGCCCGTCGACCCGTCCGGCGCTACGCATCCGCCGGCTCTTGAGATCGATCCCCACATCGCGCGTCGTCAGCCGATAGCCGCCTGCCGCCTCGAACTGCACCGGCCCGTCGACTGCGACGCGTTCTGAGTCCATGTCATAGCGCCCCTTGCGCGCGCTCAGCACCGCCGGCCCCTCACTCAGCAGGATGCGCGCCGACATGTCGCTCAAATCCACCACAGGCTCGCGCGAACTTTTCTGCACCGCGCTGCCCGCGCGCAGCGAAAAGGGCTGCCCCTTGCTGTCCTCGCCGCGATAGAGCGCCTCGGTCACGCGCATCCGCTCCTTCGCCACCTCGACCTTGTTCTTGTCGAGCACGAAGCTCACCTTGTCCCCGCCGGTAAAGGGCGCCGTCACCAGTAGCGCGGCGAGGATGCCGACCGCGACCGGCAGCCAGTTCTTGAGCCGCCCGACCAGCCGTTCATGGCTTCCCCCCGGCCGCGCCCAATGGCGCCTGGCATGCCGTTGCTGTTCCGCCTGGATGGACATGGTGAAGTGGCTCTACCCCTCACATATGCGCGAAGATGTCGATCTCCGGCCAGCCCGCCAGGTCCAGCTCGGCCCGGTGGGGGAGGAAATCGAAACAGGCCTGCGCCAGTTCCATCCGCCCTTCGCGGATCAGCCGCTTGTCCAGTTCGATCTTCAACTGGTGGAGATAGCGCACGTCAGATGCCGCATATTCCTTCTGCGCGTCCGACAGGGCAGGGGCGCCCCAGTCGCTCGACTGCTGCTGCTTGCTGAGCTCCTGCCCCAGCATCTCGCGCACCAGTTCCTTCAGGCCATGGCGGTCGGTATAGGTGCGGATCAGCCTGGACGCGATCTTCGTGCAATAGACAGGCGCGGCCACGACGCCCAGATAATGTTTGATCGCGGCGATATCGAACCGCCCGAAATGATAGAGCTTCAGGCGCGCCGGGTCCGACAGCACCGCGCGCAGGTTCGGCGCCGCATAGTCGCTGCCGGGATTGAACCGCACCAGATGCTCGTCGCCCTGGCCGTCGCTGATCTGTACGACGCAGAGGCGATCACGCGGCGTGATCAGGCCCATGGTTTCGGTATCGACGGCGACGGGGCCGGGGGCGAGGACGCCATGCGGCAGGTCCTCTTCATGAAAATGCACGGTCATGGACCCCCTCTATGGCGAAAGCGGCCGTAACTCAATCGACGCTTTGGCTGTGGCATAAAAGGATCATCCTGCGACCGCCCATGCAAATGTGGCGGCAATCGGGCTAAAATCATTCGCGTGGCCCGGAAAAGTTGATATAGTGATTCCCAAACCGCATGGGTTGCGGTGGATTCTGCATGTCCTTCGCCCGACATGTTTATCCGGTATAGTCTGGGCGAAGCGAAAGTGACCAACAGGGCATGAGTTTTGATAGAGGTCGCCGCGGCGGGCGCGGCAAGGACAAGCGCGACAGTTTCGGCGACGATAGTTTCTATGGCGGCGATCGTGGCGGCTTCGGCGGTGGTTTCGATCGCGGTGGTTTCGGCGGTGATCGTGGCGGCTTTGGCGGCGGTGATCGCTTCGGCGGTGGCGGCGGCGGCGGTGGTTTCCGCAGCGGTGGCGGCGGCTTCGGCGGCGGCGGCGGTGGTGGTTTCGGCGGCGGTGGCCGCGGCATGCCTGCCCAGGTCGTTGGCGAAGGCACTGGCGTCGTAAAATTCTTCAACGGTCAGAAGGGCTTCGGCTTCATCGTCCGTGACGATGGCGCAGAAGACGTATTCGTCCACATCAGCGCGGTCGAGCAGGCCGGCCTCACCGGTCTGGCCGAAGGGCAGCCGCTGGGCTTCACCCTGGTGGATCGCGGCGGCAAGATCTCCGCGACCGACCTCAAGATCGAGGGCGAGCCACTGCCGGTCGTCGATCGTCCGCGTGAACCGCGCGAACCCCGCGCCGGTGGCTTCGGCGGTGATCGCGGCGGCTTCGGCGGCGGCGATCGCGGCGGCCCGCAGCGCCAACTCACCGGAGAGCGCGCCAGCGGCACGGTGAAGTTCTTCAATGCCATGAAGGGCTTCGGCTTCATCCAGCGCGACGATGGCCAGCCCGATGCGTTCGTGCACATCAGCGCGGTCGAGCGTGCCGGTATGTCGGCCCTCAACGAAGGCGACCGTCTCGACTTCGAACTGGAAGTCGATCGTCGCGGCAAATATGCGGCGGTGAACCTTCAGACGAAGGCCGACTAAACCCGCCGCTTCCGCTTTCGCGGGAGAGGATCGAGAAGGGGTCGCCTGCCCGGCGGCCCCTTTTTGTTTTGGAGGCGGCTTCCCCCTCTTTCCGTTCGGTTCGAGCGAAGTCGAGAACCATTGCCCGGTTCGGGCCTTAGCGAGTGTCCATGCAACTGCAGAATTTCGACCTAGCCCTCTTCCTCCGCGACTATTGGCAGAAGCGGCCGCTGCTCATCCGCAACGCCTTCCAGGACTGGACCAACCCGCTCGAACCGGAGGAACTGGCCGGCCTCGCCTGCGAGGAAGGCGTCGAAGCCCGCCTCATCATCCAGAGCGGCGGCAGCTGGACGCTCGAACAGGGACCCTTTCCCGAATCGCGCTTCACGCAAAGCCAGCCCGACCCATGGACGCTGCTCGTCCAGGCCGTCGACCAGCATGTGCCGCCAGTTGCCGCGCTGCTCGCCCCCTTCCGTTTCATACCCAACTGGCGGATCGACGATGTGATGGTCAGCTACGCCACCGACGGCGGCGGCGTCGGCCCGCATTTCGATCAATATGACGTTTTCCTCCTCCAGGGCGCGGGCCAGCGCCGCTGGCAGGTCGGCGCCCTGTGCGACGACACCACCCCGCTCGCCCCGCACGAAGACCTCCGCCTCCTCGCCGACTTCCAGCCCACGCAGGAATGGCTGCTCGAACCCGGCGACATGCTCTACGTGCCCCCCCGCATCGCCCATAATGGCGTCGCGGTGGGGGAGGGGTGCATGACCTATTCGATCGGCTTCCGCGCCCCCGCCCGCAGCGACCTCATCACCCACTGGACCGACCATCTGCTCGACAGCCTTGGCGAAGACGACCGCTACGAAGACCGCTTCGATCAGCCTGGTGAGCAGCCTCCCGCCAACCCCGGCGAGATCACCCCGGCCGCTCTTGCGCGCCTCCACGCCATGGTCACGGAAAAGCTGCTCGACGCGCAAGCCTTCGCCCGCTGGTTCGGCGCGCATAGCAGCACGCGCAAATATCCCGACACCGACTGGCGCCCCGAGGACCCGATCACACCGGAGGAGTTGCGCGACTATCTCGACCAGCCGCTCATCCGCAACCCGGCCAGCCGCTTCGCCTTCATCCGCGAGGGCAATGGTGCTCTGCTGCTCTTCGTCGATGGGGAAAGCTTCCCCTGCACCGGCGAAACCGCGGACCTCGCCGAACAGCTCTGCGCTAAGGATCACCTCATCCTGGCCCCCGCTCTGGCAAAGTCCGACGCCGCCCTGACCATGATCGCGACCCTGCTGAACCACGGCAGCATCGCCTTCGACGAGGAGGAAGAGGCGGAATGACGCGCCTGATCCTGTTCAACAAGCCCTATGGCGTGCTGACCCAGTTCACCGACAAGGGCATGGGCAACAGCGAGGGCGCGCCCCGCGCGACTCTGTCGGATTATATCAAGGTCCCCGGCGTCTATCCCGCAGGCCGCCTCGACCGCGACAGCGAGGGGCTGCTGCTCCTCACCGACGACGGCGCCCTCCAGGCCCGCATCGCCGACCCCAGGTTCAAGATGCCCAAAACCTACCTCGTCCAGGTCGAAGGCGTTCCCGACCGGGCGAGCCTCGACCGCCTGCGCAAGGGCGTCCAGCTCAAGGACGGCCCCACCCGCCCCGCCACCGTCGAAGCTATCGCCGACCCCCAGCTATGGCCCCGCGACCCCCCGGTCCGCTTCCGCAAGACCGTCCCCGACAGCTGGCTCAAACTCACCATCCGCGAAGGCCGCAACCGCCAGGTGCGCCGGATGACGGCGGCGGTAGGGCATCCGACGCTGCGGCTGGTGCGGTGGGGGATTGGGGAGTGGACGGTTGAGGGGTTGGGGCTGGGGGAATGGCGGGAGGTGGTGGAGGGATTGCGGGGGTGGTGAAGCTTCCGTCAAAGGTCAACTCGGTTCCGCCGCTTCCGTTTTGCGGATAGTATAGAAAGGAGTCACCGACCAGGCGGCTCCTCTCTATTCAGTCTTACAAGAGCAACTCATTCAAATTTTGATGCTTTGCCCTTCTTCAATTCCTTCTCGTAGCTGCTGAGCAGCCGGTTACGCCAAGCACGAACGCGTTCCGGACTTTTGAGATCACGTTTGTAATCGAGGGTTTCCGCTTCTTCCCCGATTTCGTAATTGAAATCGATGATTATGTCCGAAAGAACATCTGGCACTTGATTGAGCAGACGCTCGCGGTTCTCTTTGGACTCCAAGCCCTCTTTGGAGGTGATTATTTTTCTAGCCGCTTCGGACTTCTCCATAATGTGGCGAACTACATCCAGCATGAAATAGCGCGTAAGGGCATATCCTCCCATCGCGACATTGCTTAAATCTCTGAGGGCGATATTGATTACACCAAATAGCTCATAAATAAAAACAATCCGTGCTGCTGTAACTTCCGGCCTCCCGAATATGTCACCGTATTTTTCGTCAAATACCTTGTAAATTTGATGGCTCGAATATGGTTCATTCAAATCGAATGCCATGAGCAAGCGACCTGCATCTTCGTTGCTAATAACGGTCTTTCCTGGAGGCGTATCTTCTCCACGCTTAATTTCGAAGCTATATTCTGTAAAAGAACGTTCAAATTCAGCTTTGAGGCGTAGCATTATGCTGTGATTTGAACGAAGATCTCTAACCTTTATCGCATTCTGATTGTTGCTGTTGATGGTGATTTTTCGCGCTAATTCATCATCTCGCAAAGCGATAACTTTTACGAAGACGCGTAGGTCGTCGGAAAGAGACTTAGCATTCTTATAGAATGTTGATATACTTTGGGCACCGTTAACGACAACGTAGTCTGTCACGTTCAACCTTGCATGAGTGTCGTCATACTCTGCTGAGGCGCACAGAACCGTGATTCCGTTGTGATAAAGTGGGAAATGTTTGTGCTCTCCCTTGTCGCTAATTGAACTAGAGATGGACTTATTTACAGCAGTATTTCCTAAAGTCAGTCTGACATTTTGCTTGAAAAGCGTATCGTCGTCGATGCCTTTCAACGTGATCAAATCGGCGGCTTTGGCTGGAAAAACAAACGCCTTTGTTCCCGTATCAATCGCCATTTCTAGATGGCCTGCATAAGAAACATCGAAGCCAAAGGAGCCTTTTACTCCCTCACCTGCATCAAAATCGATGTATTCTAACGCTATCTTTTCACGATCGTAAACTGTTATGTCTTTGACGTGTTGAAGATATTCTTTGCAATTGTCATCAGGGTCTTGATTGGCTACGAATACACCGACAACCTTATATCCATCTGCAACGAGTTGCTTAACATTCTGCCGAGATAGGATTCTCTTCAGGTCAGAGTTTGCGTTGCCTCCTAAGACCGTGTCGATCGACTCTGGTGTTTTGAATTGCTTAAGCGCGCCGATAAATGCCTTGAGATCGGAATCGCCGAGCGTGCGCGTGTCCTTTTGGGTTATCTTCGACTGAAAAAACTGGATTTCCTGGGCAGTATTATCAACATAGATACCGTCGATGCCCTTATCATTTTTCTCATCACAAATTGCATCATCTGCGTCAACATCATTAAGGCGGTAGATGTTTTCAAAAAACCAGTTCAAAAAAGACGCCGATTCCGATCGCCCTTTTGCGGAGTATTTTACAAGCAACTCCTGCAGTTTGGCATAGGTTAGGTCGTCTTTGATCATGTCTACCCCCGAAACGATAATTCCCTATTGCGGTTCGCTGTAGGCAGTTTTTGTAAAATTGTCATCGCTTTAACTCACTTCCTATTCCTCTTATCCCTTCTAAACCCGCCGAAACGGAAACGGCGCGATCGTTCGCTCATAGCCATGCAGGTCCAGCGCGCGCGTGACCGGGGGCAGGGCGCGGTCGGGGCAGGCGCGGCGTTCGCATAGGTGGCAGGTCGGGCCGATCCCGGTCGCGTCAC
>DATFDS010000189.1:0-14904 GCA_035251955.1 Sphingobium sp.
CCCCGAAGCTACGGCTCGTCGAAAGGGTTTCGAGAGCCATGCGCCTTAGTCCGCGACGAAGGCGTAGGCGCAGACCTTGTTCCCGGCCGGGTCGCGCAGATAGGCTGCATAGGCACCGGGCAGGTGGCTGCGCGGGCCGGCTGCGCCCTCATCCGTACCGCCGTTCGCGAGGCCAGCGGCGTGAAAAGCGTCGACCGCCGCGGCATCCTTGGCTGCGAAGCCGAGCGTGGCGCCATTCGAAACCGTGGCGGGCTCGCCGTTGGACGGGACCAGGACGAGAAAAGCGGGCTTGTCCTTGCCGTAAAGCACGACATTGTCGCCGAACGGTCCAAGATTGTTAATGCCGAGCGCACCCAGGACCGCATCATAGAATTTGGTGGAACTCGCCAAATTCTTGGCACCCAGGCAAGCATGCGAGAAAACGCCGTCTCCAGAGATGACTGCCATATTATCCTCCATCAATTAAAGTCAGAACAGCACTACGCTGCGGATACTTTCGCCGGCGTGCATCAGGTCGAAGCCCTTGTTGATCTCTTCAAGCGTCAGCACATGCGTGATCATCGGGTCGATCTGGATCTTGCCGTTCATGTACCAGTCGATGATCTTGGGCACGTCGGTACGGCCCTTGGCCCCGCCGAATGCGGTGCCCTTCCAGACGCGGCCGGTGACCAGCTGGAAGGGACGGGTGCTGATTTCCCTGCCCGCTTCGGCCACGCCGATGATGATGCTCTCACCCCAGCCGCGATGGCAGCATTCGAGCGCGGTACGCATGACCTCCGTATTGCCGGTCGCGTCGAAGCTGTAGTCGGCCCCGCCGTCGGTGACTTCCAGGATCTTCGCAACGGTTTCTTCGCGCGAAAGACCCTTGCTGTTGATGAAATGGGTCATGCCGAACTTGCGGCCCCATTCTTCGCGATCGGCATTGATGTCGATGCCGATGATCTCGTCGGCGCCGACCATCTTCGCGCCCTGAATGACGTTGAGGCCGATGCCGCCGAGCCCGAAGACGACGACATTTTCGCCAGCCTGTACCTTCGCGGTGTTGACGACCGCGCCGACGCCCGTGGTCACGCCGCAGCCGACATAGCAGCTGGACTGGAAAGGCGCGTCCTCACGGATCTTGGCGACCGCGATCTCGGGCAGCACAGTGAAGTTGGAGAAGGTCGAGCAACCCATATAGTGATAGATGGGCTGGCCCTTGTAGGAAAAGCGGGTCGTGCCGTCCGGCAGCAACCCCTTGCCCTGCGTCGCGCGGATCGCGGTACACAGATTGGTCTTGCCCGAAAGGCAGCTTTTGCACTGGCGGCATTCGGGCGTGTAGAGCGGGATCACATGATCGCCAGGCTTTACCGAGGTAACGCCGGGGCCGACTTCCCGAACGATGCCCGCGCCTTCATGGCCGAGGATCGATGGGAAGATCCCCTCGCTGTCGAAGCCTTCGAGCGTATAGGCGTCGGTATGGCAGATGCCGGTTGCCATGATTTCGACGAGAACTTCGCCCGCCCGGGGACCTTCAAGATCGACCTCAACGATTTCAAGGGGTTTTTTCGCCTCAAATGCGACAGCGGCGCGCGTTTTCATGGGTATATCCTTCCGTCCTATGGTCAAACCCTAGCATTGAAGTGCATGGCGCGATAATAGGCTATTATCGCAATACACTTTCCCACATGGGGTATAATTATGTCCGGTTGGGACGGGATAGATGAATTTGTCGCCGTCGCGACGGCAGGGTCGTTCACCAAAGCCGCCAAGGCCATCGGCATGTCGGTCACGCATGTAAGCCGATCGATCATTGCCCTGGAACAACGAGTTCAGGCGCGCCTGTTTCATCGCACCACGCGGACGGTCCGCCTGACCGATACCGGACAGGCATTTTTTGAACGCTGCTGGCACATTATCCGGGAACGCGACGAGGCGATGGCCTCCATCAACGAAGAGGGTGAGCCCCATGGCGAACTGCGCGTGACATGTTCGATCGCCATGGGCGAGCGGTTCGTCGCACCCATCATCCGGCGGGCATCCATGCCATATCCCAAATTGAACGTGACGATCGATCTGACAAACCGGATCGTCGATCTTGTCGGGGAAGGCTATGATCTGGCGATCCGCACAGGCATCGTCACCGATGCGCGCCTGACCGGCAAGCGGGTCGCATCCCGCAAGCTGTTCACCTGCGCCGCGCCCGATTATCTTTCCCGCACCGCCCGTCCTATGTCCGTCGACGATCTGCAGCGCCATGACTGCATCGTCGGCACCAGCGCCACATGGCATTTCAACGTCGATGGACAGGACGTGCTCCATAGGCCCAAGGGGAGGTTTCGGTGCAACAGCGGCCAGGCCGTCATCGAAGCCTGTGTCGCCGGCGCCGGTCTATGCCAGCTGCCCGATTTCTACATCCTGCCATATCTCAAACATGGAATGGTGTCGCTTGTGCTTGAGGATATTCAACCGGAAGATGAACCGATCTGGGCGATATATCCCCAGAAGCAGCATTTGCTTCCCAAGGTCAAACTGGTGCTGGACGCAATGCAGCATGAGCTTGGATCCATGATGAATGGCGTGTCGGAGAGGGCGCTGGTCTGATGGGCGAGCCGGGCGTCCGGTCCGCGGGCTGGCGCAAAGGCGCGCTGCTTTAGCCCGGAGGCGCGGCGCGAGGAGGGGAGGAAGCGGCCATCAGCGCGACGGCACGCGCCACGACCGGCGACAGGCGGTCGGGCCGGTCACGGGCGATGGCGATGATCTGCGCCTTCATGCGCGGGTCCCAGAAGCTGGCGAGATGGTCGGCAACCGCTTCGGCCGCCCGCGCTTCGCCCAGCGTCGCCATGTTGCGGGCGACCTGGTGCGCCATATAGACCAGGCGGTCGGCGGTGGACATGACCTGCGTGTCGTCGCTCATGGGGACCGTCCTATTCTGCCGCTTCGGCCGGAGCGATGCGCCGGCTTTGCCGCGCCTGCTCGGCATAATCCTGCTGCCAGTCGCTGGGACCGTTGGAAGCCGAGACCTGCACAGCCGTCACCTTATATTCGGGGCAGTTGGTGGCCCAGTCCGAATAATCGGTGGTGATGACGTTCGCCTGCGTTTCGGGATGGTGAAAGGTCGTATAGACCACGCCCGGCGCCACCCGCTCGGTGATGAGCGCGCGCAGCGTCGTTTCGCCCGCGCGGCTGCGCAGCGTCACCCAATCGCCATCCTTGAGGCCGCGATTTTCCGCGTCGCTGGGGTGGATTTCAAGGCGATCCTCCGGGTGCCAGGCGGTGTTGGCGGTGCGCCGCGTCTGCGCGCCGACATTATAATGGCTGAGGATGCGCCCGGTGGTCAGCAACAGCGGGAAGCGCGGCCCGGTCTTTTCGTCGGTCGGCACATAGTCGGTGACGACGAACTTCCCCTTCCCCCGCACGAAGCCGTCGATATGCATGGTCGGCGTGCCGTCCGGCGCGCTGTCGTTGGCCGGCCATTGCAGCGATCCTTCCGCCTCCAGCCGGTCATAATGGACGCCGGCGAAGGTGGGGGTCAGTGCCGCGATCTCGTCCATGATCTCGGACGGATGCGTATAGGTCCAGTTCAACCCCATCGCGTTCGCCACCAACTGCACGATCTCCCAGTCGGCATGGCCGTTGAGGGGCGCCATCACCTTGCGCACGCGCTGGATGCGGCGTTCTGCATTGGTGAACGTTCCGTCCTTTTCCAGGAAGGTCGATCCGGGCAGGAAGACATGGGCGTAATTGGCGGTTTCGTTGAGGAACAGGTCCTGCACCACGACGCATTCCATCGCTGCGAGACCCGCCGCGACATGATGGGTGTTGGGGTCGGACTGGAGTATGTCCTCGCCCTGGATGAAAATGCCCTTGAACGTCCCGTCGGTCGCGGCGTCGAGCATGTTGGGAATGCGTAAGCCAGGCTCGGCGTCGAGCGTCACGCCCCATGTCCGCTCGAACAGCATGCGGGTGGCATCGTCGGAGACGTGGCGATAGCCGCTGAACTCGTGCGGGAAACTGCCCATGTCGCAGGCGCCCTGGACATTATTCTGCCCCCGCAACGGGTTTACGCCCACGCCCTCGCGCCCGACATTGCCGGTTGCCATGGCGAGGTTGGCGATCGCCATGACGGTCGAACTGCCCTGACTATGCTCGGTAACGCCGAGGCCGTAATAAATGGCCCCGTTTCCGCCGGTCGCATATAGCCGGGCGGCGGCGCGTACCTCGTCGGCCTTGACGCCGGTCAGCGGTTCGATCGCTTCCGGCGATCGGGCGGGCTCGGACACAAAGTCCGCCCAGTCGGCGAATTCTTGCCCGTCGCAACGCTCGCGGATGAAGGCTTCGTCATAGAGCTTCTCGGTCACGATCACATGCGCGATCGCGGTCAGCATCGCGACATTGGTGCCGGGCCGCAAGGGCAGATGATGCTCCGCCTCGACATGCGGCGACTTTACCAGATCGATGCGGCGCGGATCGATGACGATCAGTTTCGCCCCCTGCCGCAGCCGCTTCTTCATGCGGCTGGCGAAGACCGGATGCCCATCCGTCGGATTGGCGCCGATCACCAGGATCACGTCCGACTGCATCACGCTGTCGAAATCCTGCGTCCCCGCCGACGTGCCAAAGGTGGTCTTGAGGCCGTAACCGGTCGGCGAATGGCAGACGCGCGCGCAGGTATCGACATTGTTGTTGCCAAAGCCCTGGCGGATCAGCTTCTGGACCAGGAAGGTCTCTTCATTGGTGCAGCGGCTCGACGTGATGCCGCCGATCGCACGCGTGCCATATTTGGCCTGGATGCGGCGGAACTCACTGGCGGTATGCGCGATCGCTTCCTCCCACGACACCTCGCGCCACGGCTCACTGACCGACGCGCGGATCATGGGATGCAGCACGCGATCCTGATGCTGGGCATAGCCCCAGGCGAAGCGGCCCTTGACGCAGCTATGGCCGCGATTGGCCTTGCCGTCCTTCCACGGCACCATGCGCACCAGTTCCTCGCCCCGCATCTCCGCGCGGAAGGTGCAACCGACGCCGCAATAGGCGCAAGTGGTGACGACCGCGCGGTCAGGCGTGCCGGTCTCCACCACCTTCTTCTCGATCAGGCTGGCGGTGGGACAAGCCTGCACGCAGGCCCCGCAGGACACGCATTCGGAGCCGAGAAAATCCTCGCCCTGCGACGGCGAGACTTTCGATTCAAAACCCATATTCTCGATGGTCAGCGCGAAGGTCCCCTGCACCTCCTCGCAGGCGCGCACGCAGCGCGAGCAGACGATGCATTTGCTGGGATCGAAATCAAAATAGGGGTTCGACTGGTCCTTCGCCTGCCCCATATTGGTCGCGCCGTCATAGCCGTAGCGCACGTCGCGCAAGCCCACCGCACCCGCCTGGTCCTGCAATTCGCAGTCGCCATTAGCCGCGCAGGTGAGGCAGTCGAGCGGATGATCGGAAATATACAGTTCCATCACCCCGCGCCGCAGCTGCTTCAGCCGCTCCGTCTGGGTCCGCACGACCATGCCTTCCGCAACCGGCGTGGTGCAGGATGCGGGATAGCCGGCCCGGCCTTCCACCTCGACAAGGCACAGGCGGCAGGAACCGAAGCTTTCCATATTGTCGGTTGCGCAGAGCTTGGGGATGGAGCCGCCCAACAGCGACGCCGCGCGCATGATGCTGGTGCCCTCGGGCATGGCGACGCTCTGGCCGTCGATGGTGAGCGTGACGGACTTGCCGGTAGAAAGGGCCGGCGGCGTGCCATGGTCGGTTTCGCGGGTGAAGGTCATTCCGCAGCTTCCTTTGCGGGCGCGGTTGCGCCGAAATCCTCGGGAAAATGATCGAGCGCGCTCAGCACCGGATAGGGAGTGAAGCCCCCCAGCGCGCAGAGCGAACCATATTTCATCGTGTCTGCAAGATCGCGCAGGAGCGTGGTCTGCGCCTCGATCGATATGTCGATCCGATCCGGCGAGCGGGAATAGAGCGCCTTCCCCAAACTGCCATGCTCCTGCGAAATCAGGAGCCCAGAGCCAGATCGCGCTTCTCCGTCCCGCGCTCCTGCCTTCGCAGGAGCGCGTTGCGCGATGATCCGGTCCATAATCTCCACCCCGCGCGTCGATCCGATCCGGCAGGGGGTGCATTTGCCGCAACTTTCCGCTGCACAGAACTCCATCGCGAAACGCGCCATATGCGCCATGTCCACGCTGTCGTCGAAGACGGTAATTCCGGCATGGCCAATCAGCCCGCCTGCCTGCGCGAAAGCTTCGTAATCGAAGGGCAGATGGAACATCGATGGCGGGAAATAGGCGCCCAGCGGCCCGCCCACCTGCACCGCCCGAACCGGCCGCCCGCTCGCGGTGCCGCCGCCAATCTCGTTCACCAGTTCGCCCAGCGTGATGCCGAAGCCGATCTCGAAGAGGCCGCCATGCTGCACATTGCCGGCAAGCTGCACCGGCATGGTGCCGCGTGAGCGCCCGAAGCCGACCGCCGCATAGGCCGCCGCCCCCTCGGCCAGAATGAAGGGCACGGCGGCAAGGCTCAGCACATTGTTGATGACCGTCGGCCGGCCGAACAGTCCTTGCAGCGCTGGCAAAGGCGGCTTGGCGCGCACCTGTCCGCGCTTGCCCTCGATACTGTCGAGCAGCGCGGTCTCCTCGCCGCAGACATAGGCCCCAGCCCCCTCGCGCACCTCCAGCGTGAAGGGCGCGACCAGATGCGCCGACGCCTCGATCGCCGCGCGCATGGTGGCGACGCAGAAGGGATATTCGGACCGGATATAGATGTAGCCATGGCCCGCGCCGACGGCATGGGCGGCAATCGCCATGCCCTCGATCAGGCAGAAAGGATCGCCCTCCATCAGCATTCGGTCGGCGAAGGTGCCGCTGTCGCCTTCATCGGCGTTGCAGACGATATATTTGTCACCCGCCGGCGCATCCAGCACCGTCTGCCATTTGATACCGGTCGGGAAGCCCGCACCGCCACGACCGCGCAAGCCCGACGCCTTGACCGCGTCGACCACCTGCTGCGGCGTCTGCGCGCGGGCCGCCTCCAGTCCCTTCCAGCCACCATGTGCCGCATAGTCGACCAGGCTCAGCGGATCGGTGATGCCGCAGCGGGCGAAGGTGAAGCGCTGCTGGCGGGCGAAGAAGGGCAGGTCCTCGATCCGCCCGAGCCGGGAAGGATGCGTGCCGTCCAGCACGGCGACGACATCCTGCGGCCCGACCGGGCCATAGCCGATCCGGCCGTCGGCCGTCTCCACCTCGACCAGCGGCTCGATGCTGAAGAGGCCGCGCGATCCTGTACGGATGACCTCGCACCCCGCCTCCGCAAAGGCGTGCGCCACGGCGTCCGCGCCCAACGCGACCGAGGCCATGTCGCGGCTGACATAGACCCTGTTTTTCCGGCTCAGGCTCATGCCGCCACCTCTGCCACGATCCGCTCCAGCACGGCAGCGTCGATCCGCGCCACCGGCCGCCCGTCGACCAGCGCATTCGGGCCGATCGCGCAAAGGCCAAGACAATAGACCGGCTCGAGCGCGACCTGCCCGTCCTTGCGCGTCTCACCCATGGCGACGCCCAGCCGTTGCGCCGCCTGGCGCTCGATCGCGGCACCTCCGCGCGCCTGGCAGCTTTCCGCCCGGCACAGCTTCACGACATGCCGGCCCGGCGCGGTGCGGCGAAAGTCATGATAGAAGGTGACAACCCCATGCACATCGGCGCGGCTGATGTTCAGCGCCCTTGCGATCGCCGGGACCAGCGCATCGTCGACATGACCCGCCTCCTCCTGCACCGCGTGCAGCAGCGGCAACAATCGGTCACGCGTTGCGCCATGCCGCACGGTCCATGCGGCGATAAACTCTTCCATTCCACCCTGCCTTCTGGCCAGCCTTTGCGCTTTTCCGGCGGATGATGGTGCCCACAAGCCCCGCCTCGGTCAAATCGAAGCACAGCATGTTTGATAGAGATTGTCTATCAATTCGACCGAAAACCGGGCGGCAGCCGCAGGTCGCGCGCAACGCTCAGCACGGCTTGGGCGAGCGGCCCCATCGGCGCGCTGCTGGAAACGATGACCCCCACGCGGCTCCCTTCGTCCATATGGGGCAAAGGCTGCGTCCGCGCCCAGGTCAGGCCTTCCAGCAAGGTCGCATGGCTGTCCGGAATGATAGAGCAAAGCCGCCCATGCTGCACCAGTCCGAGCAGGGCGACATAGCTGTCCGCCGTCACCAGGGGCCGGAGTGCAAGGTCCCGTTCGGCCAGCCGCGCGTCGAGGATACGGCGGTTCTGCATGCCCTGATGGAGCAGGCAAAGCGGCAATCGGGCAAGATCGTCCCAATCGAGCGGATCGGGAATGGGCACCCCACCGACGGCGCTTACCAGCATCGTCCGCTCGACATAAAGCGGAACGGCCAGAGCGTGCGCCGGTGGTTCGAAATCCAGATAGGTCAGGCCCGCGTCAAGTTCGAAGGCGGCAAGATCTCGTTCGATCTGGCGTGACGTCAACGCGCGGACGGAAATGTTAAGCCCGGGATGGCGTACCAGCATCGCTTCGGCAAGGCAGCCGATGGCGGGCATGGCAGCGGGGATGGCCCCGAGCCGTACCTCGCCATTGAGCGGACCGCGCGCGGTTTCCGCCGCTTGCCCCAGCGCTTCGGCTGCTGCAACCAGCTGCCGCGCCCAGGGCAGAATCGCCTCTCCCTCGGCCGTCAGCCCCGCATATTTGCGGTCGCGGCGGATCAGCCGCTTGCCCAGCTGCGCCTCCAGCATGGCAATGCCCGCGGAAAGCGTGGGTTGCGACACGTTGCACTGCGCGGCCGCGCGCGCGAAATGGCATTCGCGTTCCAGCGCCAGAAAATATTCAACGAGGCGAGTCTGCATGTCGGCTGTTTAGCAGCGGGACACGGAAACTCATAGGAAAGTGCTATGTCGGGGCTGGCCGACGCCGCGCGCATCGACGATCCGGCGCGACACTGATTTCATGAGCGCCCGGTGGGAACCGCTCCCGCACCGAAGCACCCGTCAGTCGGGCATGAAGGGTATCGTGACCTTCGCGCCGTGATTGAGAAAGACCGTCTTGGATTTCATGAAGTTCAGGATGTTGGCTTGCCCGTTCTCGCTGCCGAGGCCGCTGTCCTTCCAGCCCGTCGACGGCAGCATGATGCTGATGAGCCGATAGGTGTTGATCCACACCGTCCCGGCCTGGATCGCCTCCACCATGCGGAAGGCGCGGCCCATGTCCTGCGTCCACACGCCCGAGGCAAGGCCAAAGCGCGTGTCGTTGGCGATGGCGACGGCCTCCTCCTCGTCGCGGAAGGGGATCACCGACAGTACAGGACCGAAAATCTCCTCCCGTGCGATCCGCATGCTGTTGTCGACGCCGGTCAGGACGGTCGGCCGGACGAACTGGCCGGGTCCATCGAGCGCGGCTCCACCCATGGCGCAGACCGCCCCGTCCGCCTGCGCCATTGCGAGCATGGCGGTGACGCGGTCGAACTGCGGTCGCGTGGCGATGGGTCCGATCTGGGTCGCAGGGTCGCGCGGATCGCCCAGGCGAAGGTCCCTGGTCAGTTCGACCAGCCGCTCCACGAAGCGGTCGTGCACGCTTTCCTGCACCAGCAGGCGCGAGCCGGAGATGCAGGACTGGCCGCTCGACGTGAAGATGCCGACGATCGCGCCGCGGATCGCCGCGTCGATGTCGGCATCGTCGAAGATGATGTTGGGCGACTTGCCGCCCAGTTCCAACACCACCTTCTTGAACGAGGCGGCGGCCAGCATGTTGATGCGCTGCCCGGTTTCCGTGCCGCCGGTGAACTGGATCTTCGCAACCCTGGGATGCGTCACCAGCCGCTCGCCGATTTCCGCGCCATAGCCGGTGACTACATTGACCACGCCGGGCGGGAACCCCGCCTCTTCGAACAGGGCGACGAAATCGAGGATGGAGGCGGAGGTAAACTCCGATGGTTTGATGACGACGGTGCAGCCGGCGGCAAGCGCGTTGGCGGTCTTGAGCGCGGCGATCAGCAGCGGCGAGTTCCAAGGTGCGATGACCGCGACGACGCCCAGCGGCTCGTAATTGGCATAGGAAAAGACCCCGGGGAACTCGGCAGGCGCGACCACCCCCTCGATCTTGTCGGCAAGGCCCGCGAAATAGCCGAAGATATTGGCGATCCCCATCGCCTCCATGCGGGTGGAGGCAAGCAGCTTGCCATTGTCACGCGTCTCGACCTCGGCAAGGCGTTCGACATGGGCGGGGACCAGCGCGGCGACCCGGCGCAGCAGCGCCGCGCGGGCCATCGCCGTCAAGCCGCGCCAGGCGGGGCTGACGAAGGCGGCATGGGCCGCCTCCACCGCGGCATCGGCATCCGCCTCCGTCCCGCGAGGGATCGTGGCCCAGGGCTCGCCCGAATAGGGGTCGACGGTCTCGATCGTCTCTCCGTTTGCAGCACCGACCCAGTCGCCACCGATCAGCATCCGATATGTCTGCATTGTCCCGCCTGTTCCTCTCGCGCCTATGGGCGTCAGCGTTGATGCGCCAGCTTCATGCCCGCCACCGGGCTGCGCAGCTTGACCACATAGGGTGTCTCCAGCCCGCCGATATAGACGTCCTTCATATCCTCTCCGCCAAAGGTGACGTTGGTCGGCATTTTGAGGATTTTCCAGTCGGGATCGTCGATCAGGGTCATCAGTTCGCCCGCCGGGGTGATCGCCATCACCTTGTTCGCCCAGAACAGCGTGACCCACAAATTGCCCTCGACATCGAAGGCGCAGCCGTCGGGATAATGCAGGCTCCGCTGATCGGTTGCGCCGGGTTCGCCATGCTTGGGGCCGAGCTGCGGCCCATATTGCTCGCCGGCCCCTAGCCTGCCGCCGGGCAGCACGGGATAGCGCAGCACGTTCGAACCGAAGCTCTGGCAGCAATAGAGATACTTCTCGTCGGCCGACATGGCGAGGCCGTTGGCAAAGCCGATCCCGTCGGCCACGACCGAGGAGGAGCCATCGGGCCGGAGCACGAAGACGAAGCCGTCATAGGGCAGCTTTTCGCCAAGCCCGTCGAAATCGGGCGCGGCGATCGAGTTGGAGCACCAGATGTTCCCGGCGCTGTCGACCATCGGATAGTTGCAGCTCGTAAGCGGCCGTCCGTCCACCTCGCTCAGCAGCACCTCGCGCCGCCCGCTGACCGGATCGAGCCGCTCGAGCGGGCCAGACACGCGCTCATGCGCGCCGAGATTGGCGATGAGGATATGGTTGTGAAGATCCATGCTGATGCCGTTGCAGCAGCCGGGGAAAACCGTGTCGGCAATCGTGCCCAGCGTGCCGTCGGGCAGGATCTCGCAGGCGCCGACATGCGGGTCGGTCGCATAGACCCGGCCGTCGCGGCCCACGGCCACATCTTCGGGGCGCTTCAGGCCGGCGCCCCAGATCATAAGTTCGTCAAGCGCGAAGGGCGTGAGGGGCATGGCTTTTCTCCCGTGGCATGGCGTTCAGGCGGCGCGCCGGTCCTCGCGGATCAGGTCGGACGCCTTCTCCCCGATCATGATGCAGGCAGCATTGATGTTGGCGGAAACGATCACCGGCATGATGGATGCGTCCGCGACCCGCAGACCCTCCACGCCCCGCACGCGCAACCGGTCGTCCACGACGCTTTCCGCATCGTCGCCCATGCGGCAGGTTCCGACAGGGTGGTAGACCGGCCCCATGCCGGCGCGGATGAAGTCCAGCAGCCCCGCATCCGTATCCGGCACCGCCGGTGTCGGGATGAAGCCCTTCATCTGCGGACCCGACATGATCCGCTGCACCAGCCGCACCCCCGCCACCACGGTCGCCTGGTCGCGCGGGGTGCTGAAGAAATTGGCGAGGATCACCGGGTCGGCTGCGGGATCGGGCGAGTGCAAGGTGATGGAGCCGCGCGATTCCGGCCGCAGCTGATAGACCGATGCGGTCGCCGTTGGCGTGTGCGCGATGCCGAGCTTGCCATCGGCAAAGACGAAGCTGAACGGCCGCGTCGCGATCTGGACATCGGGATGGGCGCTGCCTTCCATCACCTTCGCGAACAGGCATGCCTGCGACGTGCCGATCGCCAGCACGCCCTTGCGCGCCAGGAGATATTTGGCGACCTCGCCCGCCAGGCCCAGGCCCTGGATGCGATGGTTGATCGTATATTGCCGCGGCACGTCGTAGACGATGTGGACGAAGCTGTGGTCGTGCAGGTTCTGCCCCACCGCCGGCAGGTCCACCGCCACGTCCAGCCCCATGTCGCGCAGATGGCCGCCGGCCCCGATGCCCGAGAGCATGAGCAACTGCGGCGAATTCACTGCGCCGCCGGACAGGATCACCTCCCGCCGCGCGGTCGCGCCGCGCTGCTGCCCGTCCTTGTCGTAGACGATGCCGGTCGCCCGCCGCCCCTCCAGCGTCACGCGCCGCACGGGCGCGTCGGTCACTATGCGCAGGTTCGGGCGAGGGCGCGCGGGCCGCACGAATGCCTCATAGGTCGACTGCCTGCGGCCCTTGCGGATCGTGTAGCTCAGATAGCCGACGCTGTCCTGATGGTTGCCCTCGTCCGCATTGAAATCGGGATCGAAGGGGAAACCCGCATCCTGCGCGGCGGCGACGAACTTGCGGCTGAACGCATAGGTCTCCACGCCTTCGCCGACGCACAACGCCTGCTCGGCGCGGCGGAACAGCGGCACGACATCATCCCAGCCCCAGCCGCGATTGCCGAGCTGCCGCCAATGGTCGAAGTCCATCGGATGGCCGCGCAGATAGACCATGCCATTCACTGCACTGGACCCGCCCAACGTCTTGCCGCGCGGCCAATAGATCGGACGATTGCCCAGCGCGGGCTCCGGTTCCGACATATATCCCCAATTATAGGGACCGCGGCCGAATATCTTGGACACCGCACCGGGAATGCCGATCCAGGGACTGCGCGGCTCGGGCCCCGCCTCGACCAGCAGGACCGTAACGGCGGGATCTTCGGACAGGCGGCTCGCGATGACGCAGCCGGCCGATCCGGCTCCCACCACGATATAGTCATATTGCTCGCGCAACGTCTCTCCCCCTCCTTTTTTAGCTCCCGCCGCCGGATCAACATTAGGCAACGGGAACAGGGCTCACAAGCGGTCTGCCCGAGAAGAAGCAATCGAGATTTTCACGCACCTTGGCGCCATTGGCCCGCCAGGCGCCGGAGCCGATGCCACCCATATGCGGGCTCAGCACGCAACGGGGTACATCGCTCCAGCGTCCGGCCGCGACCGGCTCCGCTTCGAACACATCGAGCCCCGCCCCGCCCAGGGTCCCGTCCCGCAAGGCGCGGATCAGCGCATCCTCGTCCACTGCCGACCCTCTGGAAACATTCACCAGATATCCGCGAGGACCAATGGCCTCCAGCACGCGGGCATCCACCATCCCGGCATTGCTCTGATCCGCCCGGTGGCAGAGAAGCAGCACGTCGCTCTGTCGCGCCAATTCCATGAGATCCGCCACAAAGGGATAGGTCACGTCCGCCTTGGGGCGCGGGCCGTGCCAGCTGATCTCGCAGCCGAATGCCGAAAGCCGCTCGGCCAGTGCCCTGCCGATGGCCCCCATGCCCACGATGCCGGCCTTCAGGTCGCGGATCGAGGGTTGCGTCAGGATGGTGCCGCGGTCCACCCACAGGCCATCCCGGACGCGCCGGTCGGCCTCCAGCACGCCCCTGGCCACCGCCAGCAGCAGCGTCATGGCCTGATCCGCGACATCGGGCGCATTGGCGCCGGGCGAATGGGTGACCTCCACCCCCCGCTCGCGCAGCCGATCGACCTGGATACCTTCGAAACCCGCGCCCATCAGGGCGACGAGACCCAGCGACGGCAGGCTCGCCACCGCCTCCGGAATCGCCTTCTCCCCTGCCGCCACGATGGCCCGGATGCCCGGATTGTCGGCAATCACGTCCTGAAGCCGTTCCGGCGTCCAATCGACCAGCCGATATCCGGAAAGATAGGATTTGAAGAAGCCCAGTCGCTCCTCGATGAGAACGGGGCTCGAGGCAGGATCGAACATGCTATTCCTTTTTGACCATCATTTGCACCATCGCTGCCCCGAACAAAAGCCAGTGACCCGAATCTGAAGTCGCCACACGGTTGGGCGGGCGTTGAACGAACTTCAGATTCATCAGGGTCACTGGCAAATATATGATTCTAATGTGGTTTATGGATTTGAAATACGCGCCCCACCCGGCCGCTATAATGAGGCGTATTTCAAATCCACCACATTAGAAGGACAATGTCAGATCGACGCCATATGTACGCGCGCGCTGATAGTTGGTTGTCGAGAAAGACCCGAAAAAGATCGGCTGCGCCGGATTGTCGCTATCGGTCAGATTTCTCACCCAACCCGCCAGTTCGACCTTGCTTCCGCCCAGATTGATGTCGCGCAGCGCGATCCGGCTGTTAACGACCCACATGGCATCGGAATAGAGGACCGGGTCATAAGCCGACGTCAGCGTCGTCTGACGCAGGGCGCGGTATCTGGACCTCCAGTTCCCATCGACACGGAACATCAGGCGGGCATCGCCGAACAGCGGCTCGGTCTCATATTGAGCCGAAAGATTGGCCGTCCACTTGGGCCGGATCGTCGCAGGCTCGCCCGGCGCATGGATGAGGGGATTGACGTTCGAGAACTTGCTGTGCGTGTAACCGCCACTCGCTCCCAGAGTCAGCCCACGGATCGGCACCGCCAGAAGCTCCAGTTCCGCGCCCCTGGTGGCAAGATCGCCCTCGCGAAGCACCAGCGTGCCGCGATTGGGATCCGGCGGGGTGAGGAACTGCCCACCGCTGACCGCCTGAAGATTCTTGTAATCGGCAATGAACAAGGCCAGGTTCGCGCGCAGCCGGCGATCGAACAGCTCGGCCTTTGCGCCTGCCTCCCACGCCTTGACGGTCTCGGGCGGGAAAGGGATGCCTGAAACCGA
>DATFDS010000190.1:0-3143 GCA_035251955.1 Sphingobium sp.
GCCGATGTCGACGACGTGATCTGGTCCACCTCCATGCAGAAGGGCAGGCAGGGGGGCGACCTTGCCCGCATGGCCGCGCTCGACGCCGGTTTCGATGTCACCGTCGGCGGCGTGACGCTGGACCGCTTCTGCGGCGGCGGCATCTCCGCCGTCAGCCTCGCGGCGGGGCAGGTCAGCAGCGGCCTTGAGGATCTGGTGATCGCGGGCGGCGTCGAAATGATGAGCTATACCGCGACCCTCACGGCGGAAGAAACGGCCGCCGGCCTGGCTCCCATGCTGATGGGTTCGGGCAATGAGCGTCTCGATCGGCTTCACCCGCAGTCGCACCAGGGTGTTTGCGGCGATGCGATCGCCACCATCGAAGGGATCACGCGCGAGGAACTCGACGCGTTCGGGCTGGAGAGCCAGCGCAAGGCCGCACAGGCCATCGCCGAAGGGAGGTTCGACCGATCGATCGTTCCTGTTCTGGACGACGACGGCAACGTGCTGCTGGCCAAGGACGAATATCCTCGCCCTGAAACGACCGCGGAAGGACTGGCCCAGCTCAAGCCCGCCTTCACGGGTCTCGCGGACTGGCCCTATGACGAGAAAGGCTCGACTTTCCGCCAGCAGATCAACCGCCGCTACCCCGATCTGGAAATCCAGCATGTCCATCATGCCGGCAATTCGTCCGGCGTGGTTGATGGCGCGGCGGCTCTGTTGATCGCCTCGCGCGAATATGCGGACAAGCATGGTCTCAAGCCCCGTGCCCGCATCGTGGCTTCGGCGAATATCGGCGACGACCCGACGCTGATGCTGAATGCGCCGGTCCCTGCCGCGAAGAAGGTTCTCGCGCGGGCGGGGCTGACCAAGGACGACATCGATCTTTGGGAAATCAACGAGGCTTTCGCGGTGGTGGCGGAAAAGTTCATCCGCGACCTCGACCTCGATCGCGCGAAGGTGAACGTCAACGGCGGCTCGATTGCACTGGGCCATCCCATCGGCGCGACGGGCGCGATCCTGATCGGCACCGTGCTGGACGAGCTGGAGCGGACCAACGGCCGTTATGGCCTGGTCACCATGTGCGCCGCAGGCGGCATGGCGCCTGCAATCATCATCGAACGGATCGACGCCTGATCGGGCGCAGGGTTAGGGGTATCAGACTATGGAACTGAATAATTCGGTCGCGGCAGTTGTAACCGGTGGCGCATCCGGCCTGGGGGAGGCCACTGCGCGCGCGCTGGCCGCCAAGGGCGTCAGGGTCGCCATTTTCGACCTTCAGGAAGAAAAAGGCGCGGCCGTCGCCCAGGAAATCGGCGGCATCTTCTGCAAGGTGGACGTGACGAGCGACGAGAGCGTCGACGCGGGCTTTGAAAAGGCGCGCGCCGCTCACGGTCAGGAGCGCGTCATGGTGTGCTGCGCCGGAACCGGCAACGCCGTCAAGACCGCCAGCCGCTCCAAGGAGGACGGTTCGGTCAAGCACTTCCCGATCGACGCGTTAAACAAGATCGTTCAGATCAATCTGGTCGGCACCTTCCGTTGCGTGGCCAAATCGTCGGCGGGCATGCTGACCCTCGACACCCTGCCGGACAATGATCGCGGCGTCATCATCATGACGGCCTCTGTCGCGGCCGAGGACGGTCAGATGGGCCAGGCCGCCTATTCCGCATCCAAGGGCGGCGTTGTGAGCCTGACCCTGCCTGTCGCGCGCGACCTGATGGGCGAGGGCATCCGGGTCAATACCATCCTGCCCGGCATTTTCCTCACGCCGCTGATGCTGGCGGCGGGCGATAAGGTGGTGGACGCCTTGGCCCAGTCGGTTCCTTTCCCCAAGCGGCTCGGCAATCCCGCGGAATATGCCCATCTCGCGCTGACGATGATCGAGAACGGCTATTTCAACGGCGAAGATGTGCGCCTTGACGGCGCCATCCGCATGGCGGCGCGCTGATCATGCGGCAGGTCTTCGAAGCACCTGCGCGGTGGATGGACGACGAACTCACGATGTTCGACGAGTCCGTCAGTCGTTTCTTCGCCGACAAGGTCTCGCCCGAGCGCATCGCCAAATGGCGTGAAGACGGCATTGTCGAGCGCGAGGCCTGGACCGAGATGGCCGCCGCTGGACTGCTCGGCCTGTCGATCTCGCCTAAATATGGCGGTGCGGGCGGCGATTTGCGGCATGAAGCGGTGCTCATGCGCCATCTGGGCCTGATCGGGGCAGAGGGCTGGGGCGTTCCGCTGCACAACGGCATTTGCGGCGGCTATCTGTCGCATAATGGCACGGAAGAACAGCGTCAGCGCTGGTTGCCGGGTCTGGTGTCGGGCGAACTGATCACCGCCATCGCGATGACGGAGCCGGGCGCCGGGTCGGATCTCAAGGGGATCCGGACCACTGCGCGTCGAACGGAAAATGGCTATGTCCTCAACGGGCAGAAGACCTTCATTACCAACGGCCAGCTTGCCGACCTCATCATCGTGGTTGCCAAGACCGATGCCGATGCGGGCAGCAAGGGCATTTCGCTGATCGTCGTGGATGTCAGGGATTGCCCAGGCTTCTCGCGCGGGCGCAATCTCGACAAGGTCGGCATGGAACTGGGCGACACGTCCGAGCTGTTCTTCGAAGACGTGCATGTCCCGGCGGAAAATCTGCTGGGCGGCGTCGAGGGCAAAGGCATGTATCAGCTGATGCAGGAACTGCCCAAGGAACGGCTGCTGATCGCGATCGAGTGCATGGCGATCATCGAATCCGCGCTCGCGCACACGTTGGATTATGTCCAGGAACGGCGTGCTTTCGGCCAGCGGGTCTGGGATTTCCAGAATACCCAGTTCACGCTCGCCGACTGCAAGACCGAAGGCGCGATCGCGCGGTCGTTCGTCGATGAATGCATCATCAAATATGTCGAAGGGACGCTGGATGCCTCGACAGCCAGCATGGCCAAATATTGGGTGTCCGAACGCGCCCAATCCATCGTCGACCGCGCCCAGCAGTTTTTCGGCGGTTATGGCTATATGAACGAATATCCGATCGCCCAGCTGTATAAGGACGTTCGCATCAAGCGGATCTATGGCGGTACGACGGAGATCATGAAGCTGCTGATCGCCCGCACGATGGAAGGCTGAGGCCAGCGGGAACTGCCGCCAGAAGGGGAGGCTGGCGGCTCCCGCCT
>DATFDS010000191.1:0-25437 GCA_035251955.1 Sphingobium sp.
TCCTACGCCGTCGCGCCCATCGCCATGGGAACGAACACCGACCCCTATCAGCCGATCGAGCGGGAATGGAGGATCACGCGGCAATGCATTGAAATTCTGGCGGAATGCCGCCACCCCTTGTTCATCACGACCAAATCCGACCGGATATTGCGGGATCTCGATCTGCTCAGCGCCATGGCGAAGGACAGGCTGGTCGCGGTGATGCTGTCCGTCACCACGCTCGATCCCGCGACCGCGCGAACGCTGGAACCGCGAGCGACCCATCCGCTGCGTCGTGTCGAAGCGATCCGGCGACTGGCGGAGGCCGGGGTTCCGGTCGTGGCGAGCGTTTCACCGATCATCCCGGCCATCACCGATCATGAGATCGAGGCGATCGTCGCACGGGTCGCTGCCGCCGGCGCGCGCGACGCCACCTTCATCCCCATCCGCCTGCCCCATGAAGTGGCGCCACTGTTCCGCGCCTGGCTCGCGGCCCATTATCCCGACCGGGCGGCGAAGGTCATGGCGATCATCAACGACATCCGGGGCGGCCGCGACAACGACCCCGATTTCGGCACGCGCATGCGCGGCCAAGGCGTATGGGCGCAGTTGATCCGCACCCGCTTCACCAAGGCGAGGGCGCGGGCCGGCTTCGGCGGCGAGCGGTTGAACCTGCGGACAGATTTATTCCAGCCCCCGCAAGGACCGCAGTTGCGCCTGTTCTGAAGCTCAGCCCACGAGCCGGAGGCCAGCCCGGCGGTTACGGGCACGATAGCCGTCCGCCTTGGCCTCCATCCGTTCGAACGCGTGGATGGCAAGGCCGGGGATCGTGGCGATGGCATCCACCTGATCGGCGCCGATCAGATAATCGTCGCCCAGGAAGAGCTTCGCTGCCTGGCCCGATCCGACGGGTGCGCGCAGAAATACTTCACTCCGGCCACCTCGCGCGCGCGCGAGCAGCTGGGCCAATGCGTCGACCGCCATGACGTCACCGACATCGACCACCAGCGCCATGCGCGACGCACTGGCCAACTGATGGAAGGGCTCGATGCCCCGGACCGTCACGCGCGGCGTTTCCTCGCCCGGCAGCCGGTCCAGTTCGACCATCAGCAGGGCGCAGTCCCCTTCCCGCGCCATTTCCTCGATCGCCTTGCACGCATCCTCTTCGAAACAGCTCGCCTGGAACTGACCGCTGCTGTCGGAGAAGGTCGCCGCTGCATAACGCGCGCCCCGCTTCGTTTCCCGCCAGCGCACATCCTCGACCATCGCGGCCATCACGCCATTGGCCCGCCCGCCTTCCGCCACCGGCTCTGCGCAGATCGCGCCATAGCTTTTCGCGCCCCGTGCCTCCGCCAGATGGCGGTAGCGATCGACCGGGTGGGCCGAGAAATAGAAGCCGAAGGCGTCCTTTTCCTGCGCCATGCGATCCGCGGTGGCCCAGGTCTGATGCGGCGGAATGCGGACATCGGCATGCGGCGTTTCGACATCGCCGAACAGCCCGCCCTGCCCGCTTTCGCGCGCTTCCGCCGCACTCGCCGCTACGCTCAGGATGGTGTCGGCGGCGGCATGGACGCCCGCACGGTCGGCATGGATGCCGTCGAAGGCTCCCGCCGCAGCCAGGCTTTCCAGTTGGCGGCGGTTGAGCAGCCGAGGTTCGATGCGGTCGGCGAAATCGTCCAGCGACTTGAAAGGACCGCCGGCGTCGCGCTCCGCGACCAGTTGCTCCATCGCCTTTTCGCCGACGCCCTTCAGCCCGCCGAGCGCATAGCGTACCGCAAAGCCAAGCCGGGCGTCATCGCCTTCATACGCGACCGGTTCGACCGAAAAATCGGCCAGGCTGCGGTTGATGTCGGGCGCAAGGCAGTTCAGCCCCATGCGCCGCATATCATCCACGAACACCGTCAGCTTGTCGGTCAGGTGGATATCGAACGCCATCGACGCGGCGTAGAATTCAGCTGGATAATGCGCCTTCAGCCAGGCCGTCTGATAGGCGAGCAGCGCATAGGCGGCCGCGTGCGACTTGTTGAAACCATAGCCGGCGAACTTGTCGATCAAATCGAACAGCTCGTTGGCCTTCACCGCGGGAATGTCGCTCCGGGCACAGCCTTCGACGAAGCGCGCCCGCTGCGCGTCCATTTCGGCCTTGATCTTCTTGCCCATGGCACGACGCAGAAGGTCGGCGTCGCCCAGCGAATAACCCGCCAGGATCTGCGCGGCCTGCATCACCTGTTCCTGATAGACGAAGATGCCATAGGTTTCTTCGAGTATGCTCTTCAGCAATATGTGCGGATATTCAATGGTTTCCTGGCCATTCTTGCGACGACCGAACATCGGAATATTGTCCATCGGACCGGGCCGATACAGGGACACCAGCGCAATGATATCGCCGAAATTAGTCGGGCGCACAGCCGCCAGCGTCTTGCGCATGCCTTCCGATTCCAGCTGGAACACGCCGACCGTGTCGCCCCGCTGCAGTAGTTCATAAACCGCCGGATCGTCCCAGCTCAAGCTGTTGAGATCGATCTCCACGCCCCGGCCGGCCAGCAGCTGCACCGCCTTTTGCAGCACGGACAGGGTCTTGAGTCCAAGGAAGTCGAACTTCACCAGGCCAGCGCCCTCGACATATTTCATGTCGAACTGCGTCACCGGCATGTCCGATCGCGGATCGCGATAGAGCGGCACCAACTGTGACAAGGGCCTGTCGCCGATCACCACGCCGGCCGCATGGGTGGAGCTGTGGCGCGGAAAGCCCTCCAGCTTCATCGCATAGTCGATCAGCCGTTTGACCTGCCCGTCATTGTCATATTCCGCCTTGAACTCGGCCACGCCGTTCAGCGAGCGTTCCAGCGTCCAGGGATCGGTTGGATGGTTGGGCACCAGCTTGGCCAGGCGATCGACCTGGCCATAGCTCATCTGCAGCACGCGGCCGGTATCCTTGAGCACCGCGCGCGCCTTGAGCTTCCCGAAAGTAATGATCTGCGCCACGTGATCGGCGCCATATTTCTGCTGGACGTAGCGGATCACCTCGCCGCGCCGGGTTTCGCAAAAGTCGATGTCGAAGTCGGGCATCGACACGCGTTCCGGATTCAGGAAGCGTTCGAACAGCAGGCCCAGCTGCAACGGATCGAGATCCGTGATCGTCAGCGCCCAGGCGACCACCGAACCCGCGCCCGATCCGCGCCCAGGCCCCACGGGAATATCTTGCTCTTTGGCCCATTTGATAAAGTCGGCGACGATCAGGAAATAGCCGGGAAAGCCCATCTGGATGATGATGTCGGTTTCGAACTTCAGTCGATCGAGATAGGGTTTGCGCGCCTCCTCGTCGACTATGCCCAGCTTCTCGAGCCGCGCTTCAAGCCCGGCGGTCGCCTGCTCTCGCAGCATCTGCGCCTCGCCTTCGATATCGCCGGCAAGGCTGGGGAGGATCGGCTTGCGCTTGGGCGCCGCCACTGCGCAACGTTGCGCCACGATCAGCGTGTTCGCCAGCGCTTCGGGCAGGTCGTCGAACAGCCGCTTCATTTCGGCGGCGGGCTTCATCCACGCATCGGGCGAACTGGTGCGGCGATCGGGCGTTTCGACATAGGCGCTGTCGGCGATGCACAGCATCACATCGTGCGCCTCATGGAAATGCGGTTCGGCAAAGCAGGTCGGGTTCGTTGCGACCAGCGGCAGATCGCGCTGATAGGCGAGATCCAGCAGGTCGGGCTCTGCCTTGCCCTCAACCGGGTCCAGGCGCCGGCAGATTTCGATATAAAGGCGGTCCGGAAACAGGGATTGCAATCGGTCCGCATAGGCCCGCGCGGCGTCCGGCTGATCCTCGGCGTAAAGACGGGCCAGGGCGCCCTCGGCACCCGCGGTCAGCGCGACCAGTCCGCCGGTCCGGCCTTCCATTGCTTCGAACGTGACATGCGGCACTTCCTCGACGGGCCTGTCGAGATGCGCCATCGACACCAGCGCGCACAGATTATCGTAGCCCTGTGTATCCTGTGCGTAGAGCGCGATCCAGTCATGCACCGGCGCGGCACCCGAAGGCCGGCCCGGCCGCAAGATGCCGACCATGGCGCCGATAATCGGCTGAACCCCTTCCCCCTTGCAAGCATCGGAAAAGGCCATCGATCCATAAAGCCCGTTGCGGTCGGTGATGGCCGCCGCCGGGAAGCCGAGTGCGCGCGCCTGCTTCGCGATCTTTTTCGGTTCGATCGCCCCTTCCAGCATGGTGAAGGACGAAAAGATGCGGAGAGGTACGAAACCGGCATGAGGCATGACGCCGTGATAGGCGCGCAAGGCGATTCGATGCCAGCCCTTCTTGCGAATAGCTGTGGGTAAGTTGCGCGCCCAGCGACCGGTTAGCGCACGCGCAAGGCGGGGCTTCCACCATCCCGGCGCCACGGGTTAAGCAGGCACCAACCTTTTGTTTCTAAAACAGCCGCCATCATGCGCTTATCCACGATCACCAATTGGGCCTACGGCGCCACTGTCGCTCTCACGCTCGCTTCCGGCGCCACGATGCTGATGGCGTCCAGCGCCGAGCAGTCAGAGCGCGCGGCAGTCGAACAGCGGGCTAGCTTCGACCAATTGACCGGCACCCTGTTGCAGGACAGCTATCGGCAGACGGAGCGGGCCCGCGCCTTCACCATTACGAAGGATCCGACCCATGTGATCGCCTATCGCCGGGAGATGGCGGGGCTGCGGCCCGTCGAGGAGCGGGTCGCGCATCTCAAGGATGCCGGCGCATCGACCGGCGAGCTGGCCGCGCTGCAGCAGGCGCTGCATTGGGCTGATGGCCTGACAGATGAACAGGAAGCCGCGATTCGCGCGGCTCAGTCCGGCGATGGCGAGACGGCGCGCCAGATCCTGTTCGGGGACGAATATGGCCGCGAGATGGACCGCATCGCCGCCCAGATCGGCAAATTCCAATATATGCTCGACCAACGGACCGAGGCGGCGGTTGCCAGAGCCACCGATGTCGCACGCCAATGGCGCGGCATGTCCGAAATCATGCTCGCCGCCACGGCTTTGCTGTTCCTGTGCGTCCTCTATTTCATCCTCAAGCAGCGTATCCTGCGGCCCGTCGTCCGTCTGAGCGACGTGGTGACACGGCTCGCCGCGCAGGATTATGCGGCTATCCCTCCGGATTTCCCGCATGTCGACGAGATCGGCGACATGGCGCAGGCGATCCGCATCTTCCGCGAAAACGGCCTGGAGCGCCAGCGACTGGAGCAGGAGCGCGATGCCGACACGATCATGCGCGACCTGCTTTCGCGTATGACCCAGCGTCTTCAGGGCTGCGACAGCTCCGCGGACCTGGTCGAGGTCGCCAGACGCTTCGCGCCGGAAATCGCGCCCGGTTTTGCCGGCAAGCTCTACATTCATGACGTCCGCCGCAACATATTGCGCCAGGCCTGCGACTGGCTGTCGCCGCAAGGGTCGGAGACGGAATTTGCCCCTTCCGCCTGCTGGGCGCTGCGGCGTGGGCAAACGCACCGGCCCACGGGCGAGATGATCGACATTCCCTGCGAGCATCTGGGTACAGAATCTGGCGGTGCCACCATCTGTATCCCGCTATCAGCGCAGGGCGAGACGATCGGGATGCTCTATTTCGAGCAGCCCGATGACCTGACGGCGGAACAGATCGACCGCACCGGCACCTATCTGGAAATGCTGGCGGAAAATATCGGCCTGGCGCTCGCCAATCTGCGGTTGCGCGATGCCTTGCGCGAAATGGCGATGGTCGATGCGCTCACCGGCCTGGCCAATCGGCGCCGGTTCGATACGGCAATTACGGAGCAGATCGCGCTCTCACAGCGCAGCAAGGCGCCCTTCGCCTGCCTGATGGTCGATATCGACCATTTCAAACGCTTCAACGACACCCATGGACATGATGGAGGCGATGCCGTGCTGCGCGCGGTCGGCAGGGTGCTGGACGACGCGCTGCGCGAGGATGGCTGCGCTTTCCGGCTTGGCGGCGAGGAGTTCGTGCTGCTGATGCCCGGCTTCACGCTGGAACAGGCCGTTTCCCGCGCACGTCAGGTGCAGGAACAGATCCAGAATTTGCGCGTGGAACATCGGCACCGGGAACTGGAGGCGATCACCGCATCCTTTGGGTTGGCAACCTATCCTGAGCATGGCAAGGCGGAAGCGCTGGTGCAGACGGCGGACGCGGCGCTGCTGCGCGCCAAGGCGCAGGGCCGCAACCAGATCGTGATCGCGACGGTGCGCGACACTGGCTCAGCGGTGGCCTGAGCCTTCTTCCAGCAAGCCTTCGTGCAGGCGCACGATCCGGTCCATTTTTTCGGCGAGCCGCTCATTATGCGTCGCCACCAGCGCCGCCGACCCTTCCTCCCGCACCAGGCGGAGGAATTCGGACAGGACGATATCGGCAGTGCGCTCGTCCAGATTGCCGGTCGGCTCGTCGGCCAACACCAGCGCCGGGCGATTGGCCAGCGCCCGGGCGACCGCAACACGCTGCTGCTCGCCGCCGGACAACTGACTCGGCCTGTGGCTCAGCCGGTGTCCGAGCCCTAGCGACGCGAGCAAGGATTCCGCGCGGTTCCGGGCCGAGGCCATGTCCACATCGCGGATCACTTGCGGCAGAATGACATTTTCCACCGCGTTGAAGTCCGGCAACAGATGGTGGAACTGATAGACGAAGCCCAGCGCGTCCCTGCGCAGCCGCGTCCGCCCGTCATTGTCGAGCCGCGCCGCTTCCTCGCCATCGATCATGATCGACCCATCGAAGCCGCCTTCCAGCAGGCCGACCGCCTGCAGCAGCGTGGACTTGCCCGAACCGGACGGCCCCAGCAGCGCGACGATCTCTCCTCTCCCGACCTGCAGTTCGATGCCGCGCAGCACGTCGATGGTGACGCCGCCCTGGGTGAAGCTGCGCCTGAGGTCGGTGACTTGCAGGATATCATTCATAGCGCAGCACCTGCACGGGATCGGTATTGGCAGCCTTGAAGGCCGGATAGAGCGTCGCCAGGAAACTGAAGACCAGCGCCATCAGGCAGATGATCGTGATTTCGATCGGGTCTGGCTTGGCGGGCAGTTCCGTCAGGAAGCGGATCGAAGGATCCCAGAGATTTTGCCCGGTCAGGAACTGGATCGCGTTCACCACGCTCTGCCGGAAGAACAGAAAGGTAAAACCCATCACCATGCCGGCCGCCATGCCGAGCGATCCGATGGTGACCCCCACCGTCATGAAGATCTTGACCAGCCCGATACGGCTGGCGCCCATCGTCCGCAATATCGCAATGTCCCGTGTCTTCGCCCGGACCAGCATGATGAGGGAGGAGAGGATGTTGAACACCGCGACCAGCACGATGATCGAAAGTACCACGAACATCGCGACCCGCTCCACAGCCAGCGCTTCGAACAGGGATGCGTTCATCTGCCGCCAGTCCGTCACCACTGCCCGGCCAGCCACCTTGCCGGCGAGCGGCTGCAATATGGCGCCGACATTGTCCGCATCCACCGTCTGGACCTCGATCATGCCGACGACGTCGCGGAGGAGGAGCAAGGTCTGCGCCTCCTCCATCGGCATGACGACAAACGCCTTGTCATAATCATAGACGCCGACCTCGAAGATCGCGGCGACCTGATAGGCGACCTGTCGTGGCACGGTGCCGAACGGTGTCGATCGGCCCGCCGGGTTGATGATGGTCAGGCTGTCGCCCAACTGCAGGCCCAGATTTTCCGCGAGCCGTGATCCGACCGCGATCTTGCCGCCATTGGCCGTCAGGTCGTTGAGGTTGCCGGCGACGACCTTCGCCTTCAGCGTCGAGTTGGTCCGAATGTCATTCACTGTCATGCCGCGTACCAGCACCGCTTCGACCCGGCCCTGGAAGCTGCCGAGCAGCGGCTGTTCGATGAGCGGGGTCGCGCTGGTCACACCCGGCGTCGCCTTCGCTTCCTTCAGCACCGCGCGCCAGTCGGGCAGCCGGCCGCCATAGCCCTGGACCACGGCATGACCGTTGAGGCCGACGATCTTGTCGAACAGTTCGGCGCGAAAGCCGTTCATCACGCTCATCACGATGATCAGCGCCGCCACCCCCAGCATCACCGCGACAAGGCTGATACCGGCGACCAGGAAAATGAAGCCCTCGCCCTTGCCGGGCAGCAAATAGCGCTTTGCGATCATGCGCTCGTAACGGGATAGAATCATGACGGCGCGGACGGCCCCTTGGTGGAGGATCTGGCCTGCTCGTCTAGCAGGGTATCAGGTAACGGCAAGCATTGCAGATTGTTGCACCTCAGCCACAGGGGGTTAAGGAAAATCACAACCGCCGGAAATAGCCCGTGACAGCGGCCTGCAGGGACCATAGCAACGTCAGCGAAGCACAGGTGAATGGGCCGTGGTTCAGGGACACTGCATCCCGCTTCGAGCTTTAGGGGGCTAAGAAGCGGTAGAGGCAGACCAAGGGGGAGACGAGTAATCGTCCATTAGTGCCCGGATCGCAAAGAACGCGGTCCGGGCACTTTTGATTTCGGCATCGCTTCTGTGGGAAAAGCCCGAGACAGATCGTCGAACAAGCCCCTTGAAACCCAAGATCGTCAAACCATATCGAGCGCGTTCGACCGCCGCATGGGGTTGAACATCGTATCGCCGGGCGCCTGATTCGGGCTCGGTACGTTCATTTTGCTCTGTGGAGACTATGACAATGCGTGGTTTTGACCTTACCCCCTATCGCCGCTCGACCGTGGGTTTCGATCGTCTCTTCGACCTGATCGAAAATAACGCGCGTCTGCAGCAGGCCGACAATTATCCTCCCTTCAACATCGAGCGCCTGTCCGAGGATCGTTATCGCGTGACCCTGGCAGTCGCCGGATTCCGCAGCGAAGAGATCGACATCACGGCCCAGCAGAACCTGCTCCAGGTCGTCGGCCGCAAGGATGAGGCCGGAGCCGACCGCTCCAAATTCCTGCATGTCGGCATCGCCAACCGCAGCTTCGAGCGCCGTTTCGAACTCGCCGATTTCGTGCGGGTGGAAAAGGCCGATCTCGCCGACGGACTGCTGACGATCGACCTGGTGCGCGAAGTGCCCGAAGCGATGAAGCCCAAGAAGATCGCGATCAATGGCGGTCAACTCGTTGAGCTGAACAAGGATCGCGACGCGGCCTGATCAAGCCTTCGATGCAATGAAAATGAGGCGCGGCCTGCCGGTCGCGCCCGTTTTGCGGTCTAAATCTCGACCTGGCTGCCCAATTCGACCACGCGGTTGGTCGGCAGGCGGAAAAATTCCATCGCGCTTTCCGCGTTGCGCAGCATCCAGGCGAAAATCTTCTCGCGCCACAGCGGCATGCCGGGCTTGGCCGACGGCAAGAGCGTCTGACGCGCGAGGAAGAAGCTGGTGTCCATCATCTTGAACGCCTGACCGCAGCCGGTGACATTCTTGAGCGCCGCCGGCACGTCCGGTTCCTGCATGAAGCCATATTGCAGGACGAGGCGGAAGAAGCCTCGGCCCAGATCCTCCAGCTTGCAGCGACCGTCATCCTCCACCACCGGCACGTCCCTGATCTTGACGGTCAGCAGGATCACCCGCTCGTGCAGCACCTTATTATGCTTGAGGTTGTGCAGCAGCGCATGGGGCACACCCTCCGACGTCGAGGTCATGAAGATGGCCGTGCCCGGCACGCGCACCGCGCTGTTGGCGGCCGATGCGACGAAGACCGGGATCGGCATCGCCGCGTCGCGCAGCCGGTCCTGCACCAGCCTGCGTCCGCGCGACCAGGTGGTGAGCAGGGTGAAGACCACGAAGCCGATCAGCAACGGGAACCAGCCGCCGTCAGGCACCTTGGTGAAGTTCGCCGCCAAATAGGCGCCATCCACCAGGAAGAAGACCGCCAGCAGCGGCGCGGAATAATACCAGCGCCATTTCCACAGGCGGTAGAGCAGCACCGTCAGCAACAGATTGTCGATGAACATCGCTCCCGTCACCGCGATACCATAGGCCGCAGTCAGGTTGGAGGATGTCTGGAACACCAGCACCAGCAGGATGACCATGACCATCAACCCCCAGTTGATCAGGGGAATATAGATCTGACCCGCCGTCGACGCGCTCGTATGGGCGATGCGCAGGCGCGGCATGAAGCCCAGCTGGATCGCCTGCTGCGTGACCGAGAAGGCGCCGGAAATCACCGCCTGGCTGGCAATGATGGCGGCCAGCGTCGCCAGGCCGATCAGCGGCAGTTGCGCCCATTGCGGGGCGAGGTGATAGAAGGGGCTGTGCAGCGCGGCCGCGCCCTCCCGGAAGAGCAGTGCGCCCTGCCCCATATAATTCATCATCAGCGCCGGCAGCACGAAGGCGAGCCACGATACGCGGATCGGATTGCGCCCGAAATGCCCCATATCGGCATAGAGCGCCTCGGCACCCGTCACCGCCAGCACCACCGCGCCCAGGGCCAGGAAGGCCGGCAGCGGGTCGGTCAGGAAAAACATGATCGCCCAATAGGGGTTCAAGGCGTAGAGGATACCGGGCGTCTTCACGATGCTGATGACGCCGAGCGCCGCGATCGTCACGAAATAGACGAACATGATCGGGCCGAACAGCGAGGCGACCTTGTTGGTCCCAAGCCCCTGTATCCAGAACAGCCCGACCAGGATGATGACGGCAGCGGGCAGGATGGCGGGCGCCAGGGCGGAATTATAGACGGCAAGCCCCTCCACCGCCGACAGCACCGACACCGCCGGCGTGATCATGGAATCGCCGTAGAAGAGCGAGGTCGCGAACACACCAAGGAGGATGATGCCGCGCGACCATCGCTGCGTCTTGGTCTGTCCGTTGATCAGCGCCAGCAGCGCGAGGCTGCCGCCCTCCCCCTTATTGTCCGCGCGCATGATGATCGTGACATATTTGAGCGTCACGACCAGCATCATCGACCAGAACATCAGGCTGATGACGCCCAATATGTGGTCGGGATCGAGAGCGAGATGATGGTGCCCCGCGAAGGTTTCGCGAAAGGCGTAAAGCGGGCTGGTGCCGATGTCGCCGAACACGATGCCGATGGCGCCGACGACCAGTTTCAGCGTGGCCTTCTGCCCCGCATGACCATGGCCATGATCCACTGCTTCTGCAGGCTGTGCCTGGTCAACGACCATCTGGTCAGCCATGGAGGAAACGCCGAATTATCATGATCTTTCGACACCTGTGCGAGGGCACCTCACGGGCCATTTCCCGTCCAGCCCCGCAAACCGCCGCGCCCTATCACGGCTCCAGGAGCGGCGCAACGCCACCGAAGCGTCCCATCATGAGCCAGCCGGACCGGCATTGGCCAGCATTGCGTCGATACGCGCGATATTGGCTTCAAGTTCCGCCTTGATTTCAGACCCTTCCGGCGCTTTGGCGGCAAGCGGGGCCCACAGATCGCGGGCCGGCTGCAACTGCCCCGCACGGGCCAATGCCAGACCGTAGAAATAGCGCGCTGCAGGCGCATCCGGATCAATCTCCATCGCATGGCGATAGGCGAAGTCCGCGCCAGGCGAGACTACCCCGCCCGCATGCGCGACCAGCGCGTTGCCAAGCCCGAGCCAAAGATTAGGATCGTTCGGCGCCTGCTTGAGGCCGGCGAGAAGGACGTTGGCTGCCTCCTTGGTCTTGCCCTGCCGTCCGAGGCCATCCGACAGCAGCAGCCACTGCCCCGCTTCGCCATAGCGTTCGGCCATGCCGCGCCGCTGTTCCGCCAGCTTCTCGTCGAACGGTGCGCCATCCTTGTCGGCAGCTTGCCGAGGTGCGCCGACCAGGCCGGGATTGCCCTGCCATGCATAGCCGGCGAGGCCCAACAGCAGGGCAGCCGCCGTAATCTCCCGCGCGACACGGGGAATGCGGCCGATGAAGATCAGACCCAGCATGAAGGTGATCGCCAGCCCCGCCGCGATGATCCAGCCCGTCATGAACGCCGCCTCCGCTTGATTCGTCCCCTGATCAACAGTAGCCCCAGGCCGATCAGCAGCAGTGGCGCGCCCCACAGCGGCCAGAGGATCGGATCGGCTGTCGGCTCATAGCTGACCCAGTCGCCATAGCGCTCGATAAGCCATGCACGAATATGCTCGGGCTGCTCCCCGGCCATGATCCGCTCACGGATCTGCGAACGCATGTCGCCCGCCATGCTGGCATTGCTGTCGGCGATCGACTGGCTCTGGCAGGTGAGGCAGCGGATCGTCTCCATCAACGCCTTCGCCTTGCGCTCGAGCGCCGGGTCGCTGATCTGCCGGTCTGCATAGGGCGCCGGCGGAAGCGCGGACTGCGCCAGGGCAGGCAGGCTGAACATCAACGCCAGAACGGCGATCAGCACCCTCATTGCGCGGCCCTCAACCGATCGAGGATTATCGGCACGTCGTCGGCGCGGATGTCGCCGACATGCTGGTACGCGATGCGGCCCTTGCCATCGATCACGAAGCTCTCGGGCACGCCCGAGGAACCCATCGCGATCTGGACGCTGCTGCGCGCGTCCAGACCGATGCGCGCATAGGGATTACCGTAGCGCTGGAGGAAACGGTCGACATCGGGGCGCGCATCGCGGATGGCGATAGCGTCGATCTCTACCCCTGCCTGGCGGAGTGCCATCAGTTGCGGCGCTTCTGCGGCGCAAGGCACGCACCAGCTGGCGAAGATATTGAGCAGCCGCGGCTTGCCCGTTGCGAGCGCCTGGCTGGAGAGTGCTGGCCTGTCGCTGGCGGCGGCGGGGAGCGTGAAGGCCGGCAGCGCCTTGCCTATCTGTTTCGACGTGATGATGCGGTCGTCGGGCTGTAGCAGCCCGCTCGCGAACAGCGCGAAAAAGGCCAGGAACAGACCCAGGGGCAGCCAGATCAGCAACTTCCTCATGCAGCGAGCGCCCTCGACCGCCATTTAAGCAGCCAGCCGCGCCGTTCGCGCCCGATCAGCGCCAGCGCGCCGCCCAAGGCTATCAAAGCACCGCCGAACCAGATCAATGTCACGAAAGGCTTCCACCAGACCCGCAACTGCCAGCGCCCCGCATCGGCTTCTTGTCCCAGCACGACATACAGCTGGCCGTTCCATCGCGTCAGCAACGCCGCTTCAGTCGTGGTGGTCGGGGGCGAAGCGAAGAAGCGCGACTGCGGATGCAGCATGATCGGTGCGCCGCTGCCCCGTGAGACTTCCATGTCGGCCTGCAGCGCCGTCCAGTTGTCACCCGCCAGCGGAGAGATACGGATAAGGCGCAGCTTCCAATCAGCCATCTCGACCACATCGCCCGGACGGACGGCCGCGAGCTTTTCCACCGTGAAGGCCGAATCGCAGGCCATGCCTGCAAGGCTGACCGCGCAACCCAGATGCGCGATCACCATGCCCCAGGTGAACAGCGGCGTGCGGCGCAGATTGCGCTTCCAAAGCGGCGCGAAGCTCCCCGCGCCCACAGCCAGCGCGATTATCAGGCCGAGGAAAGGCAGCACGCCGATCCTGCCCCACGCAAAGGTCGCAAGAATGGCGACGACCAGCAGCGCGATCACCGCTGGCACCAGCATCCGCCGGGCAACCTCGCGCGCCCTGTCGCGGCGCCAGCGCGTCAGCGGCCCTGCGGCCATGACCAGCATCAGCATCAGCGCGATGGGACCGGCGATCCGATCGAAATAGGGCGCGCCCACCGACACCTTATGCCCGAACGCTTCCGTCATCAGCGGGTAGAGCGTGCCGATCAGCACCAGGCCAAGGATCACCGACAGCAGCAGATTGTTGGCGACCAGCATGGTTTCGCGGCTGACCAGCTCGAACGGCGCCCCTTCCCGCACGGCGCCGACACGCCAGCCGAACAGAGCCAAGGCGCCGCCGATATAAATACCCAGCAGGACGAGGATGAAAGTGCCGCGCTCGGGATCGACGGCGAAGGCGTGGACGCTGGTCAAAATGCCCGATCGGACGAGGAAGGTGCCGACCATCGACATGGAAAAGGCGATCACCGCCAGCATGACGGTCCAGGCGCGCAAAGCGTCGCGCGTCGCCAGCACAGTCACGCTATGCAGCAGCGCGGTCCCGGCCAGCCAGGGCATCAGCGACGCATTTTCCACCGGATCCCAGAACCACCAGCCACCCCAGCCCAGTTCATAATAGGCCCAATAGCTGCCCGCCGTGATGCCCAGGGTCAGCAGGATCCAGGCGCCCAGCACCCAGGGCCGCATCGCCCGCGCAAAGGCTGCATCCACCTGCCGGGTCAGCAGCGCGCCGACGGCGAAGGAGAAAGCGACCGACAGGCCGACATAACCCAGATACAGCGTCGGCGGATGGAAGGCGAGGCCGGGGTCCTGCAGCAAGGGGTTGAGCCCCTGCCCGTCCGCTGCGGCCGGATCGACACGCGCGAAGGGATTGGAGGCGAACAGCAGGAAGGCATAGAAGCCCAGGCTGATCGCCGCCTGCGCGCCCAGTGTCGCCATATGCGTGTCCCGCCGCAAGGCGCGCTCGAACAACGCGACCGCCGAACCCGCCACGCCCATCACCGTGACCCACAGCAGCATCGAGCCTTCATGATTGCCCCAGGTCCCGGCGAATTTGTAGAGCCAGGGCTTCATCGAATGGCTGTTGGTGACGACCAGCAGCACCGACATGTCGGACCGCAGGAACAGCGTGATCAACAGGGCGAAAGCGATGGCGGTGAGCGATCCCTGAGCCACCGCGACCGGCCGCACGGCGCCTAGCAATTCGGCCTTGCCGCCGGCGAGACCGAAGGCGACCAGGGCAAGCTGGAGCAGCGCCAGCGCGGCCGCCAGCCATAATGCGGCAAGGCCCGCTTCGGCGATCATTCCTGCTGCTCCTGAATGGCTGCGACGATGTGGCTCACCGGTCCACCGTCACCTGATGGGTCTTCTCGTCATAGCGCATACCTTCCAGTTCGCGCGGCATGTAGCGTTCGTCATGCTTGGCGAGCAGGTTGGTGGCGACGAAGGTTCCCGCCGAATCGAATGCGCCCTCCGCGACCACGCCCGATCCTTCGCGGAAAAGGTCCGGCGCAATACCTTTGAAGGTCGCGGGCACGGTTGCCTTGCCATCGGTCACGTCGAACCGGATGGTGACACCGTCGGACGCCCGCTTGAGGCTGCCCTTTACGACCATGCCGCCTAGCCGAATCGCCTTGCCCGGCTCGACGCCCTTCGCCCGCACATCGGCGGGCGCATAAAAATAGGCGGCCTCGTCCCGCAGCGCGGACGCGGCGAGAAGGCCCGCGCCGATCAGGGCAACGAGCGCGACCAGCGCCAATATCAACCGTTGATGCTTCGCTTTCATGGCCGTTCCGACAGGCGCTGCACTTCCGCCTCGGCGCTGCGCATCGCGCGCCAGCAGAGCATAGACAGGGCAAGGGTGCCGATAAAGGTCAGCGCATAGGCGCCGATGACGAAGGCCCATTGGTTCATGATCTTATCCCCGGGCCAGGCGGCGCATCCGCGCCTCCACCTTGTTGTGCGCCAGTATCGTGCGCATCCGCATCAGCACGATCGCGCCGAAAAGCAGCGTAAAGCCCGTCAGCGTGAAACCCAGCGGCCAGAGCAGCGCACTGTCGATGCTCGATCCGCGCAGGGTGATGCTGGGTCCCTGATGCAGGCTGTTCCACCATACCACCGACCGATTGATGATCGGGATGTTGACCGCGCCGACCAGCCCGAAAATCGCCGTGACGGAACTCACCCCGCCATGCTCCTGCCGGCTGCTGGCATTGGCCAGCGCGATATAGCCCAAATAGAGGAAGAACAGCACCAGCATGGATGTCATGCGGCCATCCCATTCCCACCACGTCCCCCAGGTCGGGCGTCCCCAGATCGATCCTGTGATAAGGCAGATCGCCGTGAACAACGCTCCTGGCGTCGCGATCGCCCGCCCCGCCACGGCCGCAAGCGGGTGCCGCCAGATCAACTGCATCAGCGCCGCGATGGCGATGCCCGTCCATCCACCCATGCCCAACCAGGCGGCGGGCACATGCATATAGAGGATACGGACCGTCTGCCCCTGTAGATAATCGCCCGGTGTCACGAACAGGCCGCACGCCGCGCCGATCAGCAACAGCAGCAGCCCCGGCCAGAACAGCCAGACGGTCAGCGGCCTTGCGATCTTGAGAAAGCGGGCAGGATTGGCGAAGCGATGCATTGCGAAGGCTCTTTAGCCGCGCGCCTCCATCAACGCCAGTGGCGCTTTAACCCATGATCCTCGCCCGCATTTCTGTTAAAAAGGGCCCGAAAAAGCGCGCTTGCGGCTCGATAGACCCGCTTTTTTGTTACAGGCAGGCGACAAATCCCTATCGAGTCACTATATGCGCGCCCAAGGCACGCCCACAGAGGCGAACAGGATCGGCTATGGACCCGCTCGCACCCATGTTTACGACCAACCCGTTCGACGACGACAAGCTGCGTGAGGAATGCGGCATTTTCGGCGTCATTCAAGCAGAAACCTCTTCCGCCATCGTGGCGCTCGGCCTGCATGCGCTGCAGCATCGGGGCCAGGAAGCCGCCGGCATCACCAGCTGGGACGGGCATGATTTCCATACCCATCGCGCGATGGGTCATGTCGCGGGCAATTTCGACCGCGATGATGTGATTCGCAGCCTGCCCGGCGATACCGCGTGCGGCCATGTTCGCTATTCGACGACCGGCGAAACATCGCTGCGCAACGTCCAGCCGCTTTATGCCGAACTCAATTCGGGCGGCTTCGCGGTTGCGCATAACGGCAATATCTCGAACGCGATGCGGCTGCGGCGCGAACTTATCCGCCGCGGTTCCATCTTCCAGTCGACCTCGGACACCGAGGTCATCATCCATCTGGTGGCGACATCCACCTACCGGACGCTGCTCGACAAGTTCATCGACGCGCTCAAGCAGGTCGAAGGCGCCTATTCGCTGATCGTCATGACGCCCGAGGGGATGATTGCCTGCCGCGATCCGTTGGGCATCCGGCCGCTCGTCATGGGCAAGTTGGGCGACGCGACGATCTTCGCTTCCGAAACCGTCGCGTTCGACGTGGTCGGCGCGGACTATGTTCGTTCGATCGAGCCGGGCGAGTTGGTGATCGTCACCCATGACGGCCAGGTGCGCAGCCTCCGCCCCTTCGGCGACACGCATCCGCGCCCGTGCATCTTCGAACATGTCTATTTCAGCCGCCCCGATTCGATCGTCGATGGCTCCAGCGTCTATTCGGTCCGCAAGGCGATCGGCGCGCAACTGGCGATCGAAAATCCGGTCGAGGCAGATTATGTCATCCCGGTGCCCGACAGCGGCGTGCCCGCCGCGATCGGCTATGCTCAGCAGTCGGGCATTCCGTTCGAGCTGGGCATCATCCGTTCGCACTATATCGGCCGCACCTTCATCCAGCCGGGCGACAAGGTCCGCCATCTGGGCGTGAAGCTGAAACACAACGCCAACCGCGCCCTGATCGAAGGCAAGCGCATCGTGCTGATCGACGATTCGATCGTGCGCGGCACCACCTCCCTGAAGATCGTGCAGATGATGCGTGAAGCGGGCGCGGCGGAAGTCCATATGCGCATCGCCAGCCCGCCGACCAAGCATAGCTGCTTCTACGGCGTCGACACGCCGGAGCGCACCAAGCTGCTGGCGCACCGGCTGGACATTGGCGGCATGCAGGATTTCATCCACGCCGACAGCCTCTCCTTCATCTCGATCGATGGCCTCTACAAGGCATTGGGCGAAGCGAAGCGCGCCGACATCCGGCCGCAATATTGCGACGCCTGCTTCACCGGCGACTATCCGACCACCCTCACCGACCAGGATGAGGCCGTGGTGCAGAACCAGCTTGAACTGCTGGCCGAACGGGTCGTCTAAGCCTCTTACGTCACTGTCAGGGACGCCGTCCCTTCCTTCACAAGCTCCCCGACCCGATCGGGGAATGAACGGGATACGCCATGTCCAGCCTTCCTCTTTCCGGTAAGCTCGCCCTCGTCACGGGCGCCAGCCGCGGCATCGGCGCTGCGACGGCGCAGGCGCTGGGCGCCGCCGGTGCGCATGTCGTCCTGACCGCGCGGACAAGCGGCGGACTGGAAGAGGTGGAGGAAAAGATCCATCAGGCCGGCGGCAGTGCTACGATCGCGCCGCTCGACCTGATCGACGGCGAAAGCATCGGCCGACTGGCGCAGGCCATTACCGGCCGTTGGCAGGCGCTGGACATATTGGTGCTGAACGCCGCGACGCTGGGCAGTCTGGCCTCAGTACCGGCGATCGACGCCAAGGAATTTGCGCGGCTGCTGACGCTCAACGTCGCCGCGCCCCAGGCACTGATCGCGGCGTTCGATCCCCTGCTCCGCGCGAGCAGTGACGCACGGGTCGTTGCGCTCACCTCTTCGGTTGCGGCAGCGCCGCGTGCCTATTGGGGTGCCTATGGCGCGTCCAAGGCGGCGCTGGAGACCCTGGTCGCCGCCTATGGCGAGGAAGTGAAGAACATCTCCGCGATCCGCACCCACCTCATCGATCCGGGCGCCACACGCACGGCGATGCGCGCCCGCGCCTTTCCGGGCGAGGACGCCGCAACGCTCAAGGCCCCCGAAGTGGTGGGCAAGGCGATCGTCGACCTGGTGCTCGCCGACCATCCGAACGGCTATCACGCCCGCGTCGATTGAGGCGATCAGTCGGGTCTGACCAGCGTCACCTGCGCGACATCGATCGTGCCGCCCCTGAACCCGCCTTCGCAATATATGAGATAATAGCGCCACAGCGCGACGAAATGCTGGTCGAAGCTCACCGGCAGCAAACCCTGGTCGACGACGCGGTCGAATCGCTCGCGCCAGCGGCGCAGCGTTTCGGCATAATGCAGCCCGAAATAGTGCACGTCGCGCCATTCCAGCCCCTTGGCCTCGGCCAGCGCGCGAAAGCGGCTCTCCGAAATCAGCATGCCGCCGGGGAATATATAGGTCTGGATGAAGTCCGCGCTGCGCGCATAATGATCGAACAGCCGGTCGTCGATCAGGATATATTGGATCGCCGCCCTGCCGCCGGGCTTCAACAGCCGCGCGATGGCGCCCAGATAATCGGGCCAATAGCGCTGTCCCACCGCTTCGACCATCTCGACGCTGGCGATGGCGTCATATTGCCCCTCCGCATCGCGATAGTCCGTCAGCAGGATGTTCGTGCCCGATCCCAGCCGGTCGCGCGCATAGTCCGCCTGCTCGGTCGACAGCGTCAGTCCGTCATAACGGATCGTTGCCCGTTCCATCGCCCGCTCGGCAAGGCCGCCCCAGCCGCAGCCGATCTCCAGCAGGGATGACCCGTTCTTGAGGTCGAGCCGGTCGAGAATGGCGTCGACCTTGCGTTGCTGCGCGCGTTCCAGGCTTTCGATCCGGTCGTCGGGATCGCGAAACAGCGCGCTTGAATAATGCATGGTCCGGTCGAGCCAGAGGGCGTAAAAGTCGTTCCCCAGGTCATAATGATAGGCAATGTTCCGCCGTGACCCCTTGCGGCTGTTCCGCCGCGCCCAGTGAACGGCACGGCCAAGCCATCTCGCCGGGCCGCTCGGCCGGGCCACGCCGCCCAGCGCCGCCGCATTGGCCATGAAGAGCGCGAACAGCGGCACCGGATCGGGACTCGTCCAATCCCCTGCCGCCCAGGCCCGATACCATCCGGCGGATCCGCCGGTGATCAACCGCAGCAGTCCCCGCCAGCGGGCGAGCGTCACCTGGCATGCGGGACCGGGCGCGCGGCCACCCAGCAGGCGCGTCGTCCCATCGGGCAGCGTCGCTTCCAGCGTGCCCTGCTCCAGCCCGGTGTCGATCCGGTCCAGCAAACGCTGGAATTGCGGGCCGATCAGGCGTGACGCCCAACTGCGGCGGTCCTTGGGCGGCGGCCGGCGAATCGACACGGCTCTCCGCCCACGCCGAGGATCGACTGCATTCATCCTGCCACCTCTATGCCACCGCCATCATGTCCTGCTGCGCCGATAGGCCGCCAGCGCCCGCTCCCGCGCTTGCCTGTGCCCGATTCGCTTCGGGGGATAATCAGGCGGTCGCACGTCATGCGATTCGGGATCATGGATAACCTTATCATCGAGATGCGCCAGTTCCGGCACCCACTCTCTGATATAATCGGCCGCATCGAATTTTTCAGACTGGCTGAGCGGCGCCATGATGCGGGAGAAAAGATTGGCGTCGACACCGCTGCCGGCCACCCACTGCCAATTGACGCTGTTGTTCGCATAGTCGGCATCCACCAGCGTGTCCCAGAACCATCGCGCGCCATGGCGCCAGTCTATCAGCAGATGCTTGATCAGGAAGCTGGCGGCGATCATGCGCACGCGATTGTGCATCCAGCCCGTGGTCCAGAGCTGCCGCATGCCCGCATCGACGATGGGATAGCCGGTCCGGCCCCTTTTCCATGCGTCGAAATCCCCCTTCGCCTCGCGAAGGTCGCGCCAGGCGAGATGGTCGAACTGCGTCCGCGCATTTTGCGAACCATAGGCAGGCAAGGCCCAGACCTGCGTCGCGGCATAGTCACGCCAGATCAGTTCCTTGAGGAAGCCGGTGGCGTCGCCCGATGCGCTGCTCACGCGATACCAGACATAGGCGGGAGAGACTTCACCGAAATGCAGATGTGGCGAGAGCCGTGACGTGCCTTCCCGCGCCGGCAGATTGCGGGCCGTGTCATAGTCGCCAACCTCATCGAGAAAATCGGCGACATTCGCGCGGGCGCCCCTTTCGCCGGGCGTCCAGTTCCTGGCGAAGGCCGCCGCCCAGTTCGGCTTTTCCGGCAGAAGGGCCCAGTCAGACAGCGATTCGCTGGCAGGCCATAGGGACGGCGAATCGATTCGCGGGGGTGCCGGCGTGGGCCGCGGCGGCGGCATATGCTCCATGACGGCGCGGGCAAAGGGCGTGTAGATGCGATAGGGCTGCCCGCCGCCGGTTCGGACGTATCCCGGCGGCAGCAGCAGCGTGCCGTCATGCAGTTGAAGGTCGAGTTCGCGCCCGACCGCCTTTTCGGCATTGCGCCACCAGGGCTCATGATGCGCGAGACCATGCACACGCCGCGCGCCGGTTTCCAGCGCCAGACGCCGCAGCTGCCCGGCACAATCACCGCGGCGCAGAATCAGCCGCGCGCCCTTCTCCCGCAGATTTTCATCGAGATTTTTCAAACTGTAATGCAGCCACCAGCGCGATGCGCCCCCCATCTTCCACTGCCGGGGCGCGGCATCGTCCAATATATAGACGGGGATCACCGGGCCTTCCGCAACTGCTGCCGCGACGGCCGCCTGATCGGACAGGCGCAGGTCCTGGCGGAACCAGAGGATGACAGGATCGGGCACCCGCACAGCAATGCCATCCGTTCAACGCAGTTCCAATCCCCTGCCCCATTTCGGCGCGAAAAGTGGTCCGACCAGGGAAGGACTGATTTTGGTCAATGGACGATCGCTTTTTCCCGGATTATCCTGCACCGCACAAAGGCAACGACGAAGTTGCCGCATCGGGGTCAACGATCATCAGGGGACGTCATGGCGTCAATGCCGAACGATTCAGAACTGGGATACCGGCCGTGCGTCGGTGTCATGCTCGTCAACATGGACGGCAAGGTCTTTGTGGGTCAGCGGATCGACAGTCAGGTTGAGGCCTGGCAGATGCCGCAGGGCGGGATCGACGATGGGGAGGACGTGAAGACGGCCGCCCTGCGCGAACTGGGTGAAGAAACCGGGATCGGCCGTCACCATGTCGAGATCATCGCCAAGGCGCAGGACGAGCATTTCTACGACCTGCCTGCCGAGTTGGTCGGCCAGCTGTGGGGCGGCAAATTTCGCGGCCAGCGTCAGATCTGGTTCCTGGCGCGCTTCCTGGGTAGCGACAGCGATATAAATATCGCCACCGACGACCCGGAATTTCGCGAATGGAAGTGGATTGCGCCGGAAATGCTTCCCGATGTGATCGTGCCGTTCAAGCGCAAGCTGTATCGGGACATTCTACAGGAATTCAGGGCGTTAATCTGAAATAGGGTTAAATTTTCCGGTCATGGGGCTATCACCGGGCTCATGCGCTGCCCCCTGCTGATTTCGCTGCTGCTCCTGCCTGCGCCGGCTTGGGCGAACTATCCCGTACTGCTCCCGCCCTCGGTCCGCGAAATGCTGGAGGCGGCGATCGCCAACGGGAATGAGACCGAAATCGCGACCGTGGCGAAGATCGCGAAGCAGACCAATCCCGATTCCGCCGACGAAATCCAGCGCATGGTGAACAGCTGGAAGGAACGGACCAAGGCGACGCGTGACACGATTATCCGGGAGGCCCGCTTTGGTGATCTGTGGACCGGGCGGATCCAGGCGGGCGGTTTCCGTTCCACCGGCTCCACCAGCGAAATCGGCATCAGCGCCAATGTGGCGATCACGCGCGCCGGCATCCAATGGTCGCACAAGCTGAGCGCGGCTGCGGATTATCGCCGGGCCAACGGCATCACCTCGCGCGAACGCTATTCCGCAAGCTACGAGCCGCGCTACCAGTTCGACCCGCGCGGCTTCGCCTACGGGCTGACGCAGTTCGAGCGGGACGTATCGATCGGCTATGACGAGCGCTACACAGTGTCGGCGGGCATCGGTTACAAGGTGATCGTCAGCAAGCCGCTGGATCTGGCGCTGGATATCGGTCCGTCCGTGCGTCACGCCAATTATGTGACCGGCGAGCGCGAAACCAAGATGGGCGCCCGCGCCTCCCTGGACCTGGCCTGGCGGCTGGCGCCGACGCTGGTCTTCAGGCAGGTCGCATCGGGCTATGCCGAGCGGGATGTCTATACGCTCAATTCGCTGACCTCGCTGGAAACCAAGGTGGGCACGCGCTGGTCGGCCGCTTTTTCCTACAATCTGCAGTATGAATCCGAAACGCTGCTGTCGGCCCGCGATTTCGACACGCTGAGCCGCCTGACCCTGACCTACGATTTCTGAGCAGGGGTGGAGGCGCGGCCCGGCGTCTGGTAAGCTCCTGCAAGGGACGGGCTATGGTGCCTTGCCGAACGGGCGCAACTTTCGGCCGTGACGATCTATGCACCGCACAGGACGTCTTTCGCAGGAGGGACAGGCTTGAGCTTCTTCATGCGCACCGCGCGCGCCGACGATCTGCAAACTCTGTATGAAATGGCGAAACTGACGGGCGGCGGGTTCACCAACCTTCCGGCCGATCGAAAGGCCCTGGCCGACAAGCTCGAGCGCACTGAACGGGCGCTCGCCCGGACAAGTGACGGGATCGAGGACGAACTGATCGTGATGGTGCTGGAAAATGGCGCCACGGGCCAAGTGCGCGGCACCTGCCAGATTTTCAGCCAGATCGGGCAGAACTGGCCCTTCTATTCCTACCGCCTGGGCGTGCTCACCCAGCATAGCCGGGAATTGTCGCGCACCTTCCGCGCGGAGATGCTCTCGCTCGTCACCGATCTGGAAGGATCGGTCGAGGTCGGCGGCCTGTTTCTCCATCCGCGCGAACGGGCCGAAGGCCTTGGCTTGCTGCTGGCGCGGAGCCGCTATCTCTACATCCGCAATCATCGCGTGCGCTTTGGCGATCGCATCATCGCCGAACTGCGCGGCGTGATCGACGAGGCGGGCGGATCGCCCTTCTGGGACGGCCTTGCCGGGCGCTTCTTCGGCATGAGCTTTCAGGAGGCGGACGAATTCAATGCGGTGAACGGCAACCAGTTCATCGCCGACCTGATGCCCAAGACGCCCATCTACACCGCCATGCTGAACGACAGTGCCCGATCGGTGATCGGCATGCCGCATCCCAATGGCCGCGCGGCGATGCGGATGCTGGAGACGGAGGGCTTCACCAATCCGGGCTATATCGACATTTTCGATGGCGGCCCCACCATGATCGGCCAGATCAATTCGCTAAGGACGGTCGCGCAGGCACAGGATGTTTCGCTGTCCGGCGTCCACGACAAGGGCGGCGAAAAGCGCCTGGTCGCCACCGGCCGGCTGGCGGACTTTCGCTGCACCTACGGGTTCGTCCTGGAGGGCGAGGACGGAAGTCTCTCGCTCGACCGGGAGAGCGTCGACATTCTCGGGCTGGAAGAGGGGCAGACTTTCACCATGGTGGGACGCGCGTGACGGTCCGGGAAATCAATTTTGACGGGTTGATCGGTCCAAGCCATAATTATGCGGGACTGAGCCTCGGCAATCTCGCCTCCACCCGCAATGCCGGCGCCGTGTCCAAGCCGCGCGCCGCGGCGCTGCAAGGTATCGAGAAGATGCGGAAGAACATCCGCCTCGGCCTTGCTCAAGGCATTTTCCTGCCGCAATGGCGTCCGGACGGGCGTTGGCTCGCGGCCCTGGGCACCGATATAGCCAATGCCGATCCGCATATCCGGGCGGCGGCGATGTCGGCATCGTCCATGTGGGCGGCCAATGCCGCGACCGTTTCGCCGGCCCCCGATACCGCTGACGGCCGCACCCATCTGACCGTGGCCAATCTCGTCACCATGCCGCACCGCAGCCATGAATGGCCGCAGACGCTGGCGCAGCTTCGCCTCGCCTTTTCCGACCAAAACCGATTTGCGGTGCATCCGCCCGTCCCTGCCCCCTTCGGCGATGAGGGCGCGGCCAATCATATGCGCCTGTGCGACAGCCATGGGGACAGCGGCGTGGAAGTCTTCGTCCATGGCCAATCGGGCGGCCCCTTCCCCGCCCGCCAGCATATCGAAGCGAGCAAGGCAGTGGCCCGCCTTCACCGCCTCGATCCCGGTCGCACCCTGTTCGTCAGGCAGTCGGAAGAGGCCATAGCTGCCGGCGCTTTTCACAATGATGTCGTCGCGCTCGCTAATGAGCATGTGTTGTTCGCACACGAACAGGCCTTTGCGGACAAGCAGGGCTTTTACGCTGAGTTGCGGCAGGCCCTGCCTTCGGTCGACATCATCGAGGTGCCGGCTAGCGCGGTCAGTCTGGCAGACGCGATCCGCAGCTATCTGTTCAATGCCCAGCTGGTCAGCCTGCCCCAAGACGGCATGGCGCTCATATTGCCGACCGAAGCGCAGGACATGCCTGCTGTATGGAACTGGCTGGTACGGATGGTCGCGGGCAATGGCCCGATCCGTCAGCTTGTGCCCGTCGATGTGCGGCAATCCATGGCGAATGGCGGCGGCCCCGCCTGCCTGCGGCTGCGCGTCGTCGCGGAGCCTGCCGATATCGATCCCCGCTTCCTGCTCGACGAAGCGAAGCTGGACGGCATCGCGGCCCTCGTCGCGCATTATTGGCCCGAAGAGATCGCGCCCGATGATCTGGCGGACACGCGCCTGATCGCCCGGATCGAACAATCATGGTTAACGCTTGTTGACCATTTGCAACTTTCAGGCGACTTACTTCCCTAGAGCAGGATCATCGCTCGGTGGGACGTCATGGACCGGATCAAGCGCCTTTTCACGATCAAGACCAAGTTCGAGGCCTTTTTGGTGATCTATGCGCTCGCCCTCGGCGCGACCGAGCGGGGTATCGTCTATATGCAGCAATATCCCGGCTCCGGCGGCCATCTGCTCGCCCTTGCCTGCACCGGCAGCGTCTTCATGGCGGGCGG
>DATFDS010000192.1:0-4575 GCA_035251955.1 Sphingobium sp.
TTCGCCTTGGTCGCGCCGAACACGTTGGCGACGGCCGCCAGCGCGCCCGGCTGGTTCTTGACGATGACCTGGAGCCGCGCGGTGCCGCCCTTGGACTTGCTGTCCCAGGCGAGGTCGATCCAGTCGTCATCCTGCCCCGCCTCCAGCGAACGGCAGTCGATCGTGTGGACTTCGATCGGCTCGCCGGTACGGCGGACGCCGACGATGCGGTCGCCCGGCACCGGATGGCAGCAGTCGCCCAGATTATAGGCGATGCCCGGCGTCAGGCCGCGGATCGATACCGGCGCATGCTGGCGCGGATGCGCTTCCTCTACGCCTTCCGCGCTGGTCGAGCCGGGCATCAGCGCTTCCATCACCTCCGAATCGCGCAGCCGGTGCGTGGCGATCGCGATCATCAGCGCGGTGCGGTCCTCCAGCCTCAGCCGCTTGAGCGCGGCCTTCAGCGCCTTGTCGCCCAATTCGCTCGCCAGCTCGTGCGGGAAGCGGCCGACAATTTCCTCATAAAGCTTCTCGCCCAGCGCGACTTCCTCGCCGCGCTGCTTCTGGCGGATATAGCGGCGGATCGCCGCGCGCGCCTTGCCGGTGACGGCGAAGGACAGCCAGCCGGGCTGCGGCTCCTGCCCTTCGGATTTCAATATTTCGACCTGGTCGCCATTGTCCAGCACGGTGCGCAGCGGCACGACGCGGCCGTTGACCTTGGCGCCGACCGTCTGGTTGCCCAGCGACGTATGTACGGCATAGGCGAAGTCGACCGGCGTGGAGCCTTTGGGCAGCTGGTGCAGCTCGCCCTTGGGGGAAAAGGCGAAGATCCGGTCCTGATACATCGCCATGCGGGTATGTTCGAGCAGTTCGTCCGCATCCTGGCTCTGTTCCAGGATTTCGACGAGGTCGCGCAGCCAGGGCGCCTTGTGATCGTCCTGCGCGTCGCGCTTCTGCTTGTAGGCCCAGTGCGCCGCGAGCCCGAGTTCGGCGTCATGATGCATGTCGCGGCTGCGGATCTGCACCTCGATCCGGGCATTTTCCTGGTGAATGACCGTGGTGTGCAGCGACTTGTAGCCGTTGCGCTTGGGCGTCGAGATATAATCTTTGAACCGCCCCGGCACCATCTTGTAGGTCTGGTGGATGATGCCGAGCGCGCGGTAGCAATCCTCCGGGCTGGCGGTGATGACGCGGAAGGCCATGACGTCGGTCAGCTGTTCGAAGCTGATATGCCGTTCCTGCATCTTCTTCCAGATCGAGAAGGGGTGCTTTTCCCGCCCCGACACGGTGACGGACAGCCCCTTGCCGCCCAGCAGCAGCTGCAGTTCCGCGCCGATCCGGTCGACCTTGTCATGGCCGCCTTCCTTCAGCTGCTCCAGCCGCCTTGTAACGCTGTCATAGGCCTCCGGCTCCAGCTCGCGGAAGGAGAGCAGCTGCATCTCGCGCATGAAGTCATACATGCCGATCCGCTCGGCGAGCGGGGCGTAGATATCCATCGTCTCGCGCGCGATGCGGCGGCGCTTGGCCTCATTCTTGATGAAGTGCAGCGTGCGCATATTGTGGAGGCGATCGGCGAGCTTGACCAGCAGCACCCGAATGTCGTCCGACATGGCGAGCAGGAACTTGCGGAGATTCTCCGCCGCCCGCTCATTCTCGCTCATCGCCTCGATCTTGCTGAGCTTGGTGACGCCGTCGACCATGCGCGCGACGTCGGGGCCGAAGGCGCTCTCGATCTCGTCATAGGTGACGAGCGTGTCCTCGATCGTATCGTGCAGCAGCGCGGTGACGATGGTCTGGTCGTCCAGATTGAAGTCGGTCAGGATGCCTGCCACTTCAATGGGATGGCTGAAATAGGGGTCGCCGCTGGCGCGCTTCTGGCTGCCATGTTTCTGGACGGAAAAGACATAGGCGCGGTTGATCATCGCTTCGTCCGCATCCGGATCGTAGCGCTTCACGCGTTCAACAAGTTCATACTGGCGTAGCATTATGCCCCCGATTGTCCGGGAAGCGCCTTGCCGTGCAACAAAAAAATCCCATCTAGACGATATTAGGCGGCGCTTTTGCAACAGCGGTGGCTTTGCGCTATCTAGGCAGAACGATGAAGCATAATCTGGCGCAGGATCTGGAACAATGCGCGCTGCCCAGCGCGCTGGAGGCGATGGGAGAACGCTGGTCCTTCCTCATTCTGCGCGGTGCCCTGTCCGGCATCCGGCATTTCGAGGAATTTCAGTCCACCCTCGGCATTGCGCGCAACATCCTGGCCAACCGGCTCTCGCGGCTGGTCGAAAATGGCATCATGCTGCGTCAGCCGATGCAGTGCGACCGGCGCAAGGTCGAATATCGGCTGACCGAAAAGGGGCAGGATCTGGCGCCGGTCATGATCGCGCTGCGGCAATGGGGCGAAAAATGGGGCTGCGGCCCGATTTCCTGCCAAGTGCTGGCCGACCGCCGCGACGGCCGGCCGATCCGGACGATCGCGATCCAGGCGCATGACGGGCGGCTCCTGGAACTGAGCGACCTCGTCTGGCTGTGTCCGGACGAAATCACGCCGATGGCGCCCGAACCGGCGCCAGATGCCGTCGCGCAGCCGGCCGCGGCGGCCTGACGGGACGCCTTGCAGGGCGGCTTCACCCTCGCGCAGAAATCGCCTAGTCTGGGCCTAATGTCTGTCCATCGTATCCAGCCGCAACCCTTTTTTGCGGACAAGAACCGCGCATTCTGGAACCTCCAGTCCTTGGGCTGGGCGGGCGCCTTTCTGTTGCGCGGGTCGTCCACCATCGCCAACGGCCAGCCGCTGTCCAGCCTGATCCCGGTGATGATCTCCACCGTGTCGGGCTATTCGGTGACGCTGCTGATCGCGGTGATCTTCCGTTTCCTGCAGAAACAGCGGCCGATCATCACCTGGACCGCGTCGATCGTCACCATGGTCTTCGCCGCGGGGCTGGTGGCGTTCATCGACGCCTGGGTCTTTTCCACCCAGAACCGGGGCAGCGAAACGGCGGGACTGCAGCTGTTCCTGGGCGCCTTCTATCTCAGCATGACGCTGCTGGGCGCCTGGTCGGCGCTCTATTACGCCATCAACTTCTACCTGACGGTGGAGGAGCAGGCGGACCAGCTGCTGCGCCTGGAAAACCAGGCGTCGAGCGCGCAGCTGGCGATGCTGCGCTACCAGCTCAACCCGCATTTCCTGTTCAATACATTGAACAGCATCTCGACGCTGGTGCTCTTGAAGCAGACCGACCGGGCGAACGCGATGCTCTCGCGTCTGTCCTCCTTTCTGCGCTATACGCTGATCAACGAACCGACCGCGCATGTGACGATCGAGCAGGAGGTCGAGACGCTGAAGCTGTATCTGGAGATCGAGAAGATGCGGTTCGAGGACCGGCTGCGGCCGGTGTTCAACATCGATCCCGCCGTCGCGCAGTCGCGCCTGCCCTCGCTGCTGCTCCAGCCGCTCGTTGAAAATGCGATCAAATATGCCGTGACGCCCAAGGAAGAAGGTGCCGAAATCTCCATCACGGCGCAGCCTGCCGGTGAAAATGTCCGGATCGTCGTATCGGACAGCGGTCCGGGATTGAACGAGGGGTTCACGCGCCCGAACAATCTGGTCAGCGAAGGAACAGGCGTTGGCCTGGCGAATATCCGCGACCGTCTGATTCAGGCGTTCGGGGAACGACAGAGCTTCGAAACGCGTTCCACGCCAAGCGGCTTTTCGGTCTTGATCGAAATGCCGCTTAATCTGGATGAACCATCGAAAGTGGCCGCATGACCATCAGAACAATCCTCGTCGACGACGAAAGCCTGGCTATCCAAGGCCTCAAGCTGCGTCTGGAAGCGCATGAGGATGTCGAAATCGTAGAAACCTGCTCGAACGGCCGCGAAGCCATCCGAGCCATCAAGACGCATAAACCCGACCTTGTGTTCCTTGACATCCAAATGCCTGGATTTGACGGCTTTTCGGTCGTCCAGGGCCTGATGGAGGTCGAGCCGCCGCTGTTCATCTTCTGCACCGCCTATAGCGACCACGCGATTCGCGCCTTCGAGGCGCAGGCGGTGGATTACCTCATGAAGCCGGTCGATGAAGGCCGCCTGGCCGATGCGCTCGACCGCGTGCGCCAGCGCCTGTCCGAAAAGCGCCAGGTGCAGGAAGCCGAAAAGCTGCGCGAAGTGCTGGCTGAAGTCGCGCCCGACGCGATGAACGACTTCAACGCCGCCGGCAGCGACGAGGATGCGCCGGCATCCAACCGCTTCGAAAAGCTCATCAACATCAAGGATCGCGGGCAGATTTTCCGCGTCGACGTGGATTCGATCGAGCGGATCGACGCGGCGGGCGACTATATGTGCATCTACACCGCCGACAATTCGCTGATCCTGCGCGAGACGATGAAGGACCTGGAAAAGCGGCTCGACCCGCGCAATTTCCAGCGCGTGCACCGCTCGACCATCGTGAATTTGAGCCAGGTGCGACAGGTGAAGCCGCACACCAACGGCGAATGTTTCCTGGTGCTGGAATCCGGCGCGCAGGTGAAGGTCAGCCGATCATACCGGGATGTGGTGGCGCGGTTCGTGCATTGATCTTGGCGTAACATGCTCCTG
>DATFDS010000193.1:0-15080 GCA_035251955.1 Sphingobium sp.
GGTTCCTTGTCGCCCCTGCAGCTGCCGAGCGAGCGCCCCTCGACATAGCGGCAGGAGCAGGTGACGCGCGCGCCGAAGCCCGCCCCCACCTGCGCCTGGGCACGCAGCGCGCTCCAGTTCCAGGCGAGCAGCAGGACGGCGATCAGCCCCAGGGCTGCCAGCGCATAGACCCATGGCTTGCGGCGATTCACGGAAATTCCCCCAATGCCGGCAATTGTTGCGCCGGCCGTCTTCCTTTAAGGGCCCGGCTTATGCAGTTCGAGCGGAAAAGCGTAAAGCATCTTGGCGCAGGCGTGGCGATTTTGTCGCTGCTGGCGCTTGCCGGGGGCCTTGCCGTGCGCGCGGCCGATCCCGAACCGCGCTATCAGGTGGCACGCGACGGCGCCGTCGACGAGGATAGCCTGCGCGCCGCGATCGACCCGCTATTCGATGGCGACGAGGATGTCGGCGAGACCCGCGCGCTCATCGTCATGCACCGCGGCGAGATCGTCGCGGAACGCTATGCGCCGGGCTATGGCCCGCAGACCAAGCTGCTCGGCTGGTCGGTGGCGAAGAGCGTGACCGCCGTGCTGGTCGGGCTGATGGTGGCGGACGGGCGGCTGGCGCTTGATTCGCCCGCGCCGGTGCCGGCCTGGAGCCAGCCGGGCGACCCGCGCGGGCGGATCACGCTGCGGCAGCTTCTGTCCATGTCTTCAGGACTCGACCATGTCGAGGATGAGGAACCGCTGGCACAGGCAGACACGATCCGCATGTTCTTCACCGACGGCGCACAGGATATGAGCGCCTTTGCCGAGGCCAAGCCGCTCGCCCACACGCCCGGCACCACCTATTCCTACAGTAGCGGCAGTACGATGATCCTCACCGACCTGATGGCGCGGATGCTGACCAACAGCGCCGATCCCGATGTGCGGCGCCGGGCGATGCAGACCTTCATCGACGGGCGGCTGAAGATCCCGGCGGGGCTCGACAGCCTGACGCCGGAATATGACGCGGCCGGCACGATGATCGGCGGCGGCTTCCTGCATATGACCGCGCGGGACTATGCGCGCTTCGGCGAACTGCTGCGCAATCATGGGCGTGGACCGAACGGGCACCAGATCGTGCCGGAAAAATGGGTCGACTTCATGCGCACGCCGTCGCCGCGCAACGCCGCCTATGGCGCGCATCTCTGGCTGAACCGCGACAGCGCGGAAAGCGCGCTGATGCCGGGCGACGCGCCCGCCAGCCTGTTCGGCTGCGTCGGCCATGACGGGCAATATATCCTCGTGTCGCCCGCGCAGGGGCTGACCGTGGTGCGCCTCGGCATGTCACCCAACAAGGAACAGCGCACGGCGCTCAAGAAAGGCCTCGCCAAGCTGATCGGCCTGTTTCCGCGTTAAAGCATCGCGCGCAAAAGTGGGAACCGGTTTTGCGCAACAAGCGATGCGGCAACAAAAATCAGAGCAGGAATTGCCCCTCGATCACCGTGCGGCAGCCACCGATGAGGACCACGCGGTCCTCCTCCAGGCGGCAGTCCAGCCGACCGCCGCGGGCCGACGCCTGAACGGCGCTGATCCGGGCCTTGTCCAACCGGGCCGCCCAGAAGGGGGTGAGCAGGCAATGGGCCGAGCCGGTGACGGGATCCTCATCCACCCCACCGCCGGGCACGAAGACGCGGCTCACAATGTCGCTGCCCTCGCCCGGCGCCGTGGCGATCAGCATGATGTCGCCCAGCGCCTTGAGCTTGGCAAAATCCGGCGCCAGCGCGCGGACGGCGGCAGCGTCGGGAAAGAGGAACAGGCTGTAGCCGCCCTCGCGCCAATGGCTTTCAAGCGGCGCGCCGCCCAGCCCTGCGGCAAGATCGGGCAGCGGACGCGGCGCCATGCCCCAGGCCGGCAGCGACAGCGCATAGGCATCCCGATCGCGCGATACGGTCAACACGCCGGCATGGGTGGTGCGAAAGCGGACGGCGGTCCGCCCGCCCATCAGCACATGGCCGCTGGCCAGCGTCGCATGACCGCACAGCTTCACCTCGACCGTGGGTGTGAACCAGCGCAGCGCATAGTCGGCATCCGGATCATCGGGCGTGGGCACGGTGAAGGCGGTTTCGGAGAGGTTGTTTTCCGCCGCGATTCCCTGGAGCGTGGCATCGTCGAGCCATTGGCCGAGCGGTATCACCGCAGCGGGGTTGCCAGTAAAGGGCGCGTCGGCGAATGCGTCGACCTGGGTGAAGGGAAGGTTGGTCATGCGTGCGATCATGGCGTTCCGGAATGCCATGCGACAGAGCCAGCGGGACGGGATTGGTCTGCCCTCAAATCACCCCTCCCTTTCAAGGGAGGGGCTATGACTGACAGCCCCCCTATCATCGCCGACCCAAACCGAAATGGGCCAGCCATGTCGCCATGGCTGGCCCGTGTTCGCGGCTGAAGGGGACGTTTTGACCGTCAATTCATGCTCAGCATGATGACGCTCCCCAGGCTTACGCACTGCCGCTCGCCCTCCCGCGGGCGATCGATGGCGTGATGGTAACGTAGATTGCGTGAGTCGTCAGGGGCAAATCGCGCATCTACCCGATGAGCGGCTCGTTTCAGCGCGTTATGCGCCACCACATTGCGCGCGATGGAGCAATTTCTGGTCCGCCAGCACCAGCGCCATCATCGCCTCGACCACCGGGACGCCGCGAATCCCGACGCAGGGATCATGGCGGCCCTTGGTAATGATCTCCGAGGCCGCCCCCTCGCGCGTGACGGTTTCCACCGGAATCAGGATCGAACTGGTGGGCTTGAAGGCGACGCGGACCTTGACCGGCTGGCCGGTGGAAATACCGCCCGCAATGCCGCCGGCATGGTTGGCAAGGAACACAGGCGCCCCGTCATCGCCCGGCCGCATCGGATCGGCATTCTGCTCGCCGCGCAGGCGGGCCGCGGCAAAACCGTCGCCAATCTCCACGCCCTTGACCGCGTTGATGCTCATCATCGCGGCGGCGAGTTCGCTGTCGAGCTTGGCGTAGAGCGGCGCGCCCCAGCCCGCCGGCACGCCGCTGGCGACGCATTCGACCACGGCGCCGAGCGACGAGCCGTCGAGCCGCGCTGCATCCACTAGCTTCTCCCAGCGCTTCGCCGCTTCCGGGTCGGGACAGAAGAAAGGATTATTGTCGATCTCGCTCGCATCGAAACGGGCATGGTCGATCGCGTCGCCGCCAATCTCGCTCACATAGGCGAAGATATCGACATCGGGGATGACCAGGCGCGCGACCGCGCCGGCCGCGACCCGGCTCGCCGTCTCGCGCGCAGAGGACCGCCCGCCACCGCGATAGTCGCGAAAGCCATATTTGGCGTCATAGGCATAGTCGGCATGGCCGGGACGATAGGCCTTGGCGACTTCCGAATAATCCTTGGAGCGCTGGTCGGTATTCTCGATCATCAGGCTGATCGGGGTGCCGGTGGTCTTGCCTTCGAACACGCCCGAAAGGATGCGCACCTCGTCGGCCTCACGCCGCTGGGTAGTGAACTTAGACGTGCCGGGTTTGCGCTTGTCGAGGAAGGGCTGGATGTCCGCCTCGTTCAAGCTGAGGCCCGGAGGGCAGCCGTCGACCACCGCGCCGATGGCGGGACCGTGGGATTCGCCCCAGGTCGAAAAGCGGAAGACGCGGCCGAAACTGTTGAACGACATCAGCTGGGATCCTTTTTGACCCTCAGACGCTCGGCCAGAGCCGCGCAGGCGGCGGCTTCTCCGTCGCAACGGAAATCCTGCGCCATCTCGAGTCCATCGGTTCCGTAATGAAAGTCATAGCAGGCAATGGCCGGATGCGCCCTGTCCTTGTCTGAGGTCGCCATCCAGATACGCGTCCGGGGCATGGCGGCGGATCGCTCATCCAGATGGTAGATATGGAGCCCCTTTTCCTCCATGTGCTCCATGGTTCGCGCCTTCGCGGCTTGATCCAGCATCGCGAAAAAGGCGGGAAGAGTCGGCGCCTCGATCCCGCATAGCGAGATGGGCGCCACAGGTTGAAGGCCCGCCGCCAAGGCGATGAGCGGCAGGCTCATTTGTCGAGCGCGATGTCCGGGGCGTCCTCGGCCTTCATGCCGATGACATTGTAACCCGCGTCGACATGGTGGATCTCGCCCGTCACGCCCGACGCCAGATCCGACAGCAGATAAAGGCCCGCGCCGCCCACATCCTCGATCGTCACGTTGCGGCGAAGCGGGCTGTTCAGTTCGTTCCACTTCATGATGTAGCGGAAATCGCCGATGCCGCTCGCCGCCAGCGTCTTGATCGGGCCGGCGGAGATGGCGTTGACGCGGATATTTTCCGGCCCCAGATCCATCGCCAGATATTTGACGCTGGTTTCCAGAGCCGCCTTGGCCACGCCCATGACGTTATAATGGGGGATGACCTTTTCCGCGCCATAATAGCTGAGCGTCAGCAGGCTGCCGCCTTCCGGCATCAACTCGCGCGCACGCTTGGCAACGGCGACGAAGCTGTAGGCCGAGATATTCATCGTCAGCAGGAAATTTTCGAGGCTGGTGTCGACATATTTGCCACGCAGCTCATTCTTGTCCGAAAAGCCGATCGCATGGACCACGAAGTCGAGCTTGCCCCAGCGCGCCCTGATCTCTTCGAAGGCCGCGTCCAGCTTGGCCATGTCGGAAACGTCGCAGTCGATGAGGAAATCCGAGCCGACTTCTTCGGCCAACGGGCGCACGCGCCTGGCAAGGGCGTCGCCCTGATAAGAGAAGGCCAGCTTCGCCCCCTGTGCGTGCAACGCCTTGGAAATCCCCCATGCCAGCGACTTGTCATTCGCCAGACCCATGATGAGGCCGCGCTTTCCCGCCATCAAGCCCGTCATTCTACCGTCCCGTTCCCTTTGCTTTCCGGCGCGACCCGCTCCAATTCCTCTTCGGGAAATTCAGCAAGCGCCGCATTGAGTTCCGCGCCAATTACCACGCCAAGCCCGACGAGGAAGAAAAAAATGAGCGTGATCATCACGCCGGCCAGGCTGCCATAGGTACGGTCATAACCGCCGAGCAGCGACAAGGTGGGCGGCAGCAGCATGGTGACGGCATACCACCAGGCCGCCGTGGCGATCGCACCGGGCAGTTTGGGAAAGCGCTTGTCCTTGTAGGCGCTCGGCGTCAGCGAGAAATAGAGATAGTAGAGCGCGAAGCAGAGGATCAGCATCGGCAGGATGCGCGTCAGCGTGACGATCTGGATCGCTTCGTCTGCGAAGGGCAGGATCTGGTGCAGGAACTGGTCGATGCCGGTGATGATGACCTGCAGCGAAAAGGCGAACATCACGGCAAAGACGCTGACCAGCGTGATGCCGATCGCGGTCAGGCGATAATGCCAGAAAGGGCGCGTGCTTTTGGTGCCATAGGCGCGCCGCAAAATGTCGCGGATGGTTTCGATGAGACTGCCGACGGTCCACAGGCCGACGATACCGCCGAGCCAGAGCAGGGGGCCGGTACGAGCGGTCAGCACATCGATGATCGGCTGCTTTATCACATCGGCCACGCCGGGGGGCACGGCCTCCAGAAAGGCGCCGACCGCCGCCAGTCCATCCTGCGAACGGCCGAAGATGCTCGCCACCGCCGCCGCGACGATGAAGAAGGGGAACAGCGTCATCAACGAGAGATAGGCGAGGTTCCCGGCATGGATGAAGCCGTCGCTATAGGTGCCCACGGCCACGCGCTTGGCGATTTCCAGCATGTAGGAGCCGGGCGGGATTCGGTCGATATGGCGGTTGATGTGGGCGCGGGCGTTTTCCGCGATCCGCTTGCGGCGGGATTCGGGGGAGTAGGGCGAAGGAACCGGCATGCAATCTCCTTGAGGCCCCTAACGCCCTAGACGCCCAGATGTGCCCGCACGGCGCGGCTGTCCTGCCAGCTTTCGACCAGCGCCTTGATCGCCGGATCGTCGGCCGGCACGTCGACCTGCAGCGTCACCAGCTGGTCGCCGCGCTCGCCGCCCTTGGCGGTGAAGCCCCTGCCGCGCAGGCGCAGCGTCTTGCCGGACGACGCTCCGGCAGGGACGCCCAGCATCACCGGGCCATCGACCGTCGGCACCTTGACCTTGCCGCCCTTCACCGCCTCGTCGAGGGTGATGGGCAGGTCCAGCAGCACATTGTCGCCGTCGCGGGTGTAGAAGGGGTGCGGCTTTACCTCGATGGTGACGATCGCGTCGCCCGCACCGGCCGGCCCCTGCTGTCCCTTGCCCGACAGGCGCATCTGCGTGCCGGTCTCAACCCCGGCGGGAAGCTTGAGGTCGATGGTCTTGCCGTCCTGCAGCGTGATGCGCTGAGGCGCGAGGGTAGCCGCGTCGACAAAGCCCACCGCGAGCCGGTAGGCGACATTCGCGCCCTTTTGCGGCGGCGCCTGCCGGCCGAAGCCTCCCCCGCCGCGACGCGCGCCGCCGCCGCCGAACAGGCCTTCGAAAATATCGCCGAAATCCGCTCCCTCGGCGCCAAACCCGCCGCCCTGCCCCGGCCGCCCGCGAAAGCCGCCGCCATTGCCGCCAAAGCCGAAGGGCGCGGTCGGATTGCCCTCGCCGTCGATTTCGCCGCGGTCGAAGCGGGCGCGCTTGTCCTTGTCGGACAGCAGGTCATAGGCGCTGGACACGGCGGAAAATTTCTCCGCCGCCTTGGGATTGTCCTTGTTCCGGTCGGGATGAAGCTCCTTGGCGAGCTTGCGATAGGCCGACTTGATCTCTGCCTCGTTCGCGCCGCGCGCGACGCCCAGGGTGGAGTAGGGATCGGCCATTGGCTCTCGATTGTCCTTCTGATCACGAAAATGGTGCTTTGCGCCCTATGTGGCGAAACTGTCACGATCGTTCAAGCGGGAGAGGCCATCGACATGACCTGTTCCGCGCCCTAGATCATCAGCATGACCGATCCCTTCGACCTGTTCGACCAATGGTATGCCGACGCGCGCCAAAGCGAGATCAATGACAGCAATGCGATGGCGCTCGCCACCGCCGACGCGCGGGGACGGCCGTCGGTGCGCATGGTGCTGCTGAAGGGCCACGGCCCCGACGGCTTTGTCTTCTACACCAATTTCGAAGGGCGCAAAGCCCAGGAACTGCTCGCCAATCCCCATGCGGCGCTGCTGTTCCACTGGAAATCGCTGCGCCGCCAGATCCGGATCGAAGGACCGGTCGAGACGGTCGACGATGCCATCGCCGACGCCTATTTCGCGAGCCGCAGCCGCGACAGCCAGCTGGGCGCCTGGGCTTCGGACCAGTCGCGGCCTCTGGCTTCCCGCGACATCTTCATGGGCCGCTATGAGGAAATGAGCCGCCGCTACGACGGCGTCGACGTGCCCCGGCCGCCACACTGGTCGGGCTTTCGCGTCGTGCCGGGCCGGATCGAATTCTGGCAGGACCGCGAGCATCGGCTGCATGAGCGGCGTTTGTTCGAGCGGACCGAGGGCGGCTGGAGCGAAGGCCTGCTCTATCCCTGAGTGCCAATGTGCCGATCGGCAGGCGGAATATCCTTCCCCATTCGTTCAAGGGGATGGCCGTCGGGCGCGCTCCGATTGCGGGTGCGGCAGGCGCCTGTTAGATGTGCGTGCCTGACGGGAAGATTGGCGCAGGGCCAAGCCCTTGACGCGGCTTAGAGGGGTTGCATGCGAAATCGACTGACGGCCTTCATCCTGGCGGGCATGATCCTGGGGGTGATTACGGGGTTCGCCGCCAATATCTGGGTCGGCGGCGACAAGGTTCTGGCCAAGGATGTGGCCGGCTATTTCCATCTACTGGCCGACATCTTCCTGCACCTCATCAAGATGATCATCGCGCCGCTGGTCTTTTCCACGCTGGTCGCAGGGATAGCCCATATGGGCGACAGCGCGGCGCTGGGGCGGATCGGCGGGCGGGCGCTCGCCTGGTTCATCATCGCCAGCCTGATTTCGCTGACGCTCGGCCTCATCTTCGTCAATTTCTTCGCCCCCGGCGAAGGGCTGAACCTGATCCGCAGCGGCGCCGAATCCGGCGTGAACACCGAAGCGCTCAATTTCCGCGACTTCATCCTCCACGTCTTCCCGACCTCGATGGTGGGGGCGATGGCGGAAAATTCGATCCTGCAGATCGTCGTCTTCTCGCTGTTCGTGGGCGTCGCGCTGACCGCCATCGGCGAGAAGGGCAAGCCGATCGTCACCGTGATCGAGGCGATGGTCGAGCTGATGCTGCAGGTGACGGGCTATGTCATGCGCGTGGCGCCGCTCGCGGTATTCGGCGCGCTGGCATCGGTGGTGACGACCGAGGGGCTGGGCGTGCTGCGCACCTTCGGCGCGCTGGTCGGCGAATTCTACCTCGCGCTGCTGGCGCTCTGGGCGCTGCTGTTCGCGGCGGGCGCGCTGTTTCTGGGCGGCCGGATGGTCAAGCTCATCAAATATGTGCGCGAACCGCTGCTGATCGCCTTTTCCACCGCCTCGTCCGAAGCCGCCTACCCCAAGATGCTGGAGCAGCTCGACCGGTTCGGCGTGCCGCGCCGCATCTACAGCTTCGTGCTGCCGCTCGGCTACAGCTTCAACCTGGACGGGTCGATGATGTATTCGACCTTCGCGACGATCTTCATCGCGCAGGCCTATGGCATCGACCTGCCGATCGCGACGCAGATCACGATCCTGCTGGTGCTGATGGTGACGAGCAAGGGCATCGCCGCCGTACCGCGCGCCTCGCTGGTCGTGGTGGCGGCGACGCTGGGACAGTTCGACCTGCCGGTCGAGGGCGTCGCCTTCATTTTGGCGGTCGATCATTTCATGGACATGGGCCGCACCGCGACCAACGTGCTGGGCAATGCCATCGCCACCTCCGTCATCACCAAATGGGAAGGCATGCTGGAGGTCGAGGAGCCCATCGACCTACCCCACCCCAAGGCGCCCGCGCATACACCCTCGCACGGACGTGCGGGGCTGGAGCTGGCCAGGGACATGGTGGACGACGAGCGGGGGTGATGGGCAGCCTTGCCTAACCCCATGTTCCTGCGAAGGCAGGAACCCAGTCCTGCCGTCTGAACTAGGCTCCTGCCTTCGTAGGAGCACGTTGCGTTTCCACATAATGGCTTTGAAACATTACGCCCCCTTAACGGTTCTCATCCTCATGAACCGCACGGGGAGCAGCCGATGAGCAGGGCAGGTAAGTTTGCGCTGTCCCTGCAATGGCAGATGCTGGCGGGGTTTCTCACCGGCCTCATCCTTGGGCTGATCGTCTATACGGCGGCGCCTGAGGCCGCGTGGGTGGACGTGGTCACCCGCTATGGCACCGGCCCGATCGGGCAGATTTTCCTCCGACTGCTGTTCATGCTGGTCATTCCCCTGCTGGTGTCGGCGCTGATCGTTGGCATCGCGGAGATGGGCGAGATGCGCTCGCTGCGGCGGGTGGGCCTCAAGACGCTCGCTTATACGCTGATCGTGTCGAGCATCGCGGTTGCCATCAGCCTGGCGGCGGTCAACCTGCTGCGGCCGGGCGACGGCGTCGATCCGGCACAGGCGAGGGCGATGCTGGACCATGCCGGCCAAGGTGCGCAGGCGATCCTGGCGCGGAGTGGCGAGACGCCCAAGGGGCTGGACGCGCTGCTTGCCATGGTGCCGGACAATATCGTCAAGGCGATGGCCAACAACGATATTTTGGCGGTGATGGTCTTCGCCTTGTTCTTCGGGATCGGGCTGGTGCTGGTGCAGACCGAGCAGACGCGGCTGCTGCTGAAAGCGATGGAGGGGCTGTTTGAGGTGACGATGCGCCTCATGGGGCTCGTCATCAAGATCGCGCCGATCGCCATCGCCTGCTTCATGTTCAACCTTGCCGCGCAGTTCGGCTGGGAACTGCTGGAGCGGCTGTCGGCCTATGTCGGCGTGGTGCTGCTGGCTTTGGCGCTGCAGATGTTCGGCGTCTATTCGCTGCTCCTCGCGGCGCTGGCGCGACGTTCGCCGTGGCGCTTCTTCGTGGGCGTCCAGGAAGCGATCGTCATGGCCTTCGCCACCGCTTCGTCCAACGCCACGCTGCCGACCGCCATCCGGGTGGCGGAAGAACGGCTGCTGCTGCCCCGCCGGATCGCGCGCTTCGTGCTGACCATCGGCGCGACCGCCAACCAGAATGGGACGGCGATGTTCGAAGGCATCACGGTGCTCTTCCTCGCCCAGTTTTTCGGGATCGACCTCAACCTGACCCAACAGCTGATGGTGATGCTGGTGTGCATATTGGGCGGCGTCGGGACGGCCGGCGTGCCGGCTGGGTCACTACCGGTCGTCGCCATGATCCTCGGCATGGTCGGCGTGCCGCCCGAGGGGATCGGATTGGTGCTGGGGGTCGACCGCTTTCTCGACATGTGCCGCACGACGCTGAACGTCACGGGCGATCTGGTCGCAGCGGCGGTGATTTCGGCAGGCGAACGGGACGAACCCGTCAACGCGCCGCCTTCGCCGCTTCGGCCCAATAAGTGAGGCTGCGCGCAAAGCCGGCAAAGCCGCGTTCCAGCGCCGCGCCGCCATCCCCCTGAGGCTGGGCCTGCTCGTCCAGCATCTGGCCGATCTGGCCGACGCTGAGGCGCTCGGGGATCACCGCCATGCCCATGGCGGACAGTGTCACCGTCCAGGCGGCATGACTGTTGACGCCGGCGAAGCGGCCGGCCGAATAGCTGGCGATGCCGGCGGGCCGGCCGTCAAACTCCTTGAGATAATGATCGACGAGATTCTTGAGGCCCGGCTGGACGCCGCGATTATATTCGCCCGCGACAAAGACAAAGGCGTCTGCGGCGGTCAGCCGTTCGGCGAGGGCGGCCATGGCCGCAGGCGCCTCGCCGGGCGGATAGTCGCTGTAGCGCCGGTCGAGCATGGGCAGATTGACGGCCATTGCGTCGATGAGCTCCGCCTGGTGGCCGAGGCTGTGGAACTCGCGGATCAGATAATCGGCAAGGCGGATGCCCAAGCGGCCACGGCGATAGGAGCCGTAGAGGATGAGGATGTCGAGTGCCATGGGGCGAGTGTCGCAGGTGCGGGTGGTGGCGTCCAGCCCGATGTGATGCGCTCAAGGCGAGGAGAGTTTTCAAACGACAGCATTCGGCCAATTTCAGCCGAAGTTCACACCGTATGCGCGCGTGTGCGCGAGCGCGCGTAGGCGTGAGGGGAGCGAGGTTCCGACATTTCAAAGACCGGGCCGAAATAGGCAGGTCGGAGGGATGTAGGACAGGGAAGAATGAGGTCTGTAGGATGTTTTTTGCCCCAGCTGTGGCCCGAAGGTTACAGTCGGCGGAGCAGGGGCGGGTTGCGACCAGTTTTTGCCATTGAGCAATTCGTGCTCCTGCGAAGGCAGGAGCCCAGTTCAGACGGCGGGCCTGGGCTCCTGCCTTCGCAGGAGCACGTTACGCTTCGACCACAATCCTTGTCCGCTCTCCACCCCCTTCGGTCACAAACCGCTCAAGGCTGTGCCAGGGTCTTGAGCATCGCGCGGTACTTGTCCCCCGTCATCGCGGCGAGATATTCGGCCTGCATCTCCTCGGTTAGAAGCTCGACCATCTGGCGGCCTTCGATCCACAACTCGATGACGCCGAAGGCGCCGCCGCGCTTGCGATATTTGGCCGGCCAGCCTTCGCGCGCGGCAATCGCCATGACTTCATCCTGGCCGAGCAGCGTGGCGATGGCGGCGTGGGTGGCGGTAAAGCGCGTTTTTTCACCCGTGCGCTCACCGAAACTCTCGGCGTCGCCTTCCTCCGCCCGCAGCACCGTGTCGATCGGATAGACTTCGATCGCCGTGCCCCGATCGTCGCCCGCCAGCGCGATCCAGCTGCCCGGCATCACCGGCGCGAAAGGCAAGGCCACGCCGCGCCAGAATTCCGCAATCACTTCCGCGACATGCTGCGGCTCCTGCGCGGCGATCGAAAGATGGAACAGCATGCAGACTCCCCTGGCCAACAGGTGGACGCTGGTCGACCATGGCACAGAAGCTGTCCGCCCGCATTGGCGATTTCGGACGAGGCCCCGCCGGGGCATCCCGGCAGAGCCCCTTGCCGATGGTCAGACCTTGGAGCATTCCCCGGCGCGCTTGCCGGTCACGTCATGGGTCGTGCGCAACACCGGGCTGCCGCCGACGGTCTTGGTCATGGTGCTGCCCAGCGTCAGCGTGTCGGCGGTGAAATTGCCCTCCAGCACGATTTCCGACGTGCCCTCCCCGGCCTTGCAGGACAGGGTCGCGATCAACCGCCCCTTGCGAATCAGCTTGTCCTTATAGGTGCAATCCCTGCCTTCATCGCCGGCCAACGCGTCGGCATCGGGCACGCCTGCGGCATCAACGGCGAGGCACAGCTTGTCCTCATCCGTCTTCTTGAGCGCCGCCTGATATTCGGCCGGCGTGACCGTGGGCGTGTTGTAACCGGTGGTCTTGCGGACGAGTGCCCATTCGCCCTGCTTCATCAGCACCGGCGCCTCCACCGCCTCGGGCGGCGGCGCATTCTTGCCGCATGCCGACAGGCCAAGCGCCAGCCCAAGCGGCAACGCCGCCAACATCATCTTTCGCATATCCTCTCCCCCTGTTCTCTTGACGGAACGGGGCGGAGGCTCGCCCGACTGCGGCAAAAGCGCAAGCGATAATGAAGGCTTACCGCCCGCTATGTGTGGGCGCGTGGATATCGGGCCGTCATGATGTCGCGCAGGTCGCCCCGACCCACTTGCCGCTGGTCTTCGCCTTCATGCTCATGTCCATGCCGTTGGGCGCGCCCGTCATCTTCATGTCCATGCGCATTTCATAGCTTTCGGGCGCATAGCTGCCGGACATGACCGCGTTCATCACGCCATGGTCGGACTTGCAGCTGATTTCGCCCTTCACCGCCCCGCCGCTGGCGTCGAAGCCCTTGTAGGTGCAGTCCTTATTCTCCTGGCCCGAGAACATCTTGCCGCTGGGGTTGGCCGCTTCTTCAGGTGTGACGCAATATTTGATCGCGGCGCGGCTCATCATCTTCTTCATCTGCTCTTCCATCTGGTCGCCGCCGCCGGGCATATTGGGCATGTCGATGTCCTCCAGCTGGTAAGTGCCTTCCCATTGGCCTGGCTTCAGCTGCACCTTCCGCACCTCTTCGCGCACCTCTTCCTTCGTCTGCGGCCCGCTCGCCTTTTCGCCGCAGGCGGCCAACAAGGCGGTCATCCCCGCCAGCATCAGAACCGTCGTGCGCATCGCTATCCTCCCTGTTGCACCCCTTGACGGTCGGGACCATATCAATCGGCGATGACAATTCAAATCCGCACCACGCTGGACGAGCCGGAGACCGGCGAAGGCTTCGTCCCCCACCGCCCCGCGCGCCCGGAAAAGAGCGAGGGCGGGCGCGCGTTCAAGCTGGTGTCGGATTATGAACCGTCCGGCGACCAGCCGACCGCCATCGCCGAACTGGTGGAAACCGCGCTGGCGGGCGAGAAGGACCAGGTGCTGCTGGGCGTCACCGGCTCGGGCAAGACCTTCACCATGGCGAAGGTTGTCGAGGCGTTGCAGCGGCCTGCGCTGGTGCTGGCGCCCAACAAGATATTGGCGGCGCAGCTTTATGGGGAGTTCAAGAGCTTTTTCCCCGAAAACGCCGTGGAATATTTCGTCAGCTATTACGACTATTACCAGCCCGAAGCCTATGTGCCGCGCTCCGACACCTATATCGAGAAGGAGTCGAGCGTGAACGAGGCGATCGACCGGATGCGCCACTCGGCAACCCGCGCGCTGCTGGAGCGGGACGATGTGCTGATCGTGGCGTCGGTATCCTGCATCTACGGCATCGGGTCGGTGGAAACCTATTCCGCCATGACCTTCTCCATGAAGAAGGGGCAGGTCGAGGACCAGCGGGAGATCATCCGCAAGCTGGTCGCGCTTCAGTACAAGCGCAACGACGCCGCCTTCACGCGCGGCAATTTCCGGGTGAAGGGGGACAATCTGGAGATATTCCCCTCTCACTATGACGATACCGCCTGGCGAGTCAGCTTCTTCGGCAACGAGATCGAGGAAATCGTCGAGTTCGATCCGCTCACGGGCAAGAAGATCGCGTCACTGGAATATGTGAAGGTCTTCCCCAACTCGCACCATGTGACGCCCGGCCCGACGCTCAAGCAGGCGATGGAGGCGATCCGCCTCGAACTGGCCGAGCGGCTGAAGGAACTGACCGGGGAGGGCAAGCTGCTGGAGGCGCAGCGGCTGGAGCAGCGGACCAATTTCGACCTGGAGATGATCGCGGCGACCGGCAGCTGCGCGGGGATCGAAAATTATTCGCGCTTCCTGACCGGCCGCCTGCCGGGTGAGCCGCCGCCGACCTTGTTCGAATATCTGCCCGAAAACGCGCTGCTGTTCGTGGACGAAAGCCACCAGACCGTGCCGCAGATCGGTGCGATGGCGCGCGGCGACCATCGGCGCAAGATCACGCTCGCCGAATATGGTTTCCGCCTGCCGAGTTGCATCGACAACCGCCCATTGCGCTTCAACGAATGGGACGCGATGCGGCCGCAGACGGTGAGCGTGTCCGCGACGCCGGGCAGCTGGGAGATGGAGCAGACCGGCGGCGCCTTTTCCGAGCAGGTGATTCGCCCCACCGGGCTCATCGACCCGCCGGTCGAGATCAAGCCGGTGGAGGATCAGGTGGACGACCTGATCAACGAATGCCGCAAGGTCGCCGCGCAAGGCTATCGCACGCTCGTCACCACGCTGACCAAGCGGATGGCCGAGGACCTGACCGAATTCATGCATGAGGCGGGGATCAAGGTCCGCTACATGCACAGCGACGTCGAGACGCTGGAGCGTATCGAGCTGATCCGCGACCTGCGGCTGGGCGTCTATGACGTGCTGATCGGCATCAACCTGCTGCGCGAAGGGCTGGACATCCCCGAATGCGGGCTGGTGGCGATATTGGATGCGGACAAGGAGGGTTTCCTGCGGTCCGAAACCTCCCTGATCCAGACCATCGGCCGCGCGGCGCGCAATGTCGACGGGCGGGTGATCCTCTATGCCGACCGGGTGACGGGCAGCATGGAGCGGGCGCTCAATGAAACCTCGCGGCGGCGCGAGAAGCAGATGGAATATAATGCCGAACACGGCATCACGCCGACCACGATCAAGCGCCATATCGGCGACATCATCGCCCATGTCGC
>DATFDS010000194.1:0-2671 GCA_035251955.1 Sphingobium sp.
GCGGCTATCAAACCGAAAAGCGACAGCGCAACCGTGGGTGCTACCGCACCGCTGGTCGACCGCAACAGGCTTTTCCGTTGGGCAGACATGATCCCCTCTCGCCTCCCACTTAGCGGCCGCTGCTTCCCGATGTCGTGCTGATCGTCGCGGGCTTCTTCACCGCGTCGGTGCGATAGCGTTCGACCGCCTTCGCGCTGCGGGTGCCTTCGCCGCCTTCGACGATCGTGCCTTCATGACGCGGATCGGGATCGATCACCTGCAGCGCATAGTTGCTGCGCACCGCGCCGCCGAAGGTCGGATCGTTGGCGGTGCAGCCCGCCAGCGCCGGCGCGGCCAGCAGCGGGAGAAGGAAAAGTCTGCGCATGGTCCGTTCTCCGCTCATAGCTCATAGCCGCTTTGGGTCGCGCCCGCCGGGGCCGCAGCCGGGGCTGTCGGCGCAGGAGCAGCCTTGGGCGCTTCCGGCGGCATCGCGTTGGGATTGAGCGGATGGATGCCCACCGCCTTGTCGGTCCGCCCCATCAGGAACAGGTCGAGCTCATTGGGATTGCCCACCCGATCGGTCGGCAACCGCGCATCTTCCGCACGCATGGGCTTCACCAGGCGCGGCGTCACGATCATGACCAGTTCGGTTTCCTGCTTCTGGAAGCCGGTCGAACGGAACAGCGAACCGATAATCGGGAGCGATCCCAAGATCGGCAGTTGCCGCACCGTATCCTGGAAGTCATTGCGCAGCAGCCCGGCAATCGCAAAGGATTGGCCATCGCGCAGTTCGACCACCGTCTTGGCGCGCCGCGTCAGCAGGCCCGGCACCACCAGGCCGTTGATCGACACCGATGCCGAGGGGTCGATCGAGCTCACCTCAGGCTCGACCACCAGGTTGATGATGCCGTCGCTCAGCACCGTGGGCGTGAAGCCCAGGCTGACGCCGAAGGGCTTGAACTCGACCGTGATGCCGTTGTTGCCGCCGCCGCCACCGCCGCTGCTCTGCGTGACCGGAATCGGGAATTCGCCGCCGGCCAGGAAGGACGCCGTCTCACCCGACAGCGCCACCAGCGTCGGCTCGGCCAGCGTCTTCACCAGCCCCTTGCGCTCCAGCAAATCCAGCGCCGAGAAGATGTTCAGGCTGCCCAGCTTGTAGGCCCAGGTTCCCACGCCGAATGTGTCGGAAAGGCTGCCCAGCGCGATCGTGGGCACGCCGCCATTATTGGTAGGAACGACGGACTCGCTCGACAGATTGCCGATGCTGCCGGCGGTCTTGCTGCCGGTGAAGCTGTGGTTGAGGCCGATCTGCTTCGCCGCCTGCCGGTTCACTTCCGAAAAGCGGACCTCCAGCATCACCTGCTGCGACGCGCCGACCGACATCATGTTGACGACCTTGTCGCCCGAATAGGTCTTGGCGATCTGCACCGCCCGGTCGACCGCCGCGGCGTTCGACACCGTCCCGGTCAGCACCACCGCGTCGTTGGAGATGCGCGCGCCGATCGGTTCGCCGGGGATCAGTTCGGACAGCTGGCGCTTCAACGTCACCACATCCGGCCCGACCGCCACATCGACCACGGCGATCAGCATGTTGCGGCTGTCGTACAGCGTCAGGCTGGTCGTCCCGACCTTCTTGCCCAGCACATAGAGCGAGCGGTTGGTGAGCGGCAGGATGTCGGCGACTTCCTGATTGCCCACCAGCGCCTTGCTGAAGGGCCGGTCGACGGTCAGCACCTGGCTCTTGTTGAGCGGCACGTCGAGCTGCCCGGCATGGTCGACATTGCTGGTCGAAAGCGAGGCGATCTGGGCGCCGGCCGGGATGACGGGCATCGCCACTCCTGCCGCCAGCGCCGCCCCCAGCGCCAGCATGCGTGCGGTCTTAGCGGGAACCATAGCGCTTCACCTCATAGCTGGTGCCGGTCGTGCCACGGACGATCTCGACCGAGGCGGTCGCGGGCAGAGCGGAAACATTCCTGGGCAGTTCGCGACGAACCGCCCGGCGGGCCGGCATCGGCGCCGGCAGATAGGCCGCTTCGGCAATGCGCGCCCGCGGGCCGGCAAAGCCGCCGACATAGGCGCCATCGCGCAGATCCTCGCTGCTCACGGTCTGAACCGCCCCATTGGGCTCGTCCGTGACGTTGCGCAACACCAGCGTCAGCTGGCCGACCTGCTGACCCAGCACCAGCTTTTGCGCATCGACCTGGTTGACCTCCAGCGTCGCGGTCCGGCCGACGGCCGGGTCCTTCGAGCTGTCATTGGCGTTCTGGTCGATGGCAATGACGCGCGTGCCCTGCAGCAGCACGTCGGTGATCTGCTGGCTCGCGCCGTTCACACCATCCTGCGCCGTCCGCGTGACGAAGACGTCGACGGTATCGCCCGGCAGCACGAAGCCGCCCGCCGCCGCCACGTCGCTCACCCGCACCGCCACCGCACGCATTTCGGGCCGCAGCACACCGGACATGGTGGCGCGGCCGCCTTCGGCTGACAATTTCGATGCGAGTATCGGTTCGCCCGGCTCGATCTGCCGCAGCACCACGCGCTGCTTGCCCAGCGAGGTGAGCTGCACCGGATCGCGGAAGGAGCCCGCCGGCACCGAGGCCACGGGCCAGTCGACCACCTTGACCTTTTCAGGGGTGATCGCCGCGCCGAAAGGCAACGGCATCGTCGCCACGACCAGCTTGACCATGCCGCC
>DATFDS010000195.1:0-10141 GCA_035251955.1 Sphingobium sp.
TCGGGTCCTCGACGCGCGCGTTCAGTTCATCGAGGCGGCGCAGCGCCCGGTCCCAGTCGAGGAAGCGGCGCAACAGGTCCAGTGCGGCGTCGATACGGTCGATATATTGCAGCGCTTCGGCGCGCATGGGAGGTCTCCAGACATTCTTGGCATCTCAACGCATCAAGCGACCGCCCCTATCCGAGGGCAGCGGATTTGGGAAGAGTGTGCATTTTTGTGCTGCATTAAAGATTGCCATGTCATTTTTTTGTGCTACATTTAATTTGCCACTGAGCCGACGGGCCAACCAGGCACTTGAAAGGAAACGAAGATGAACCATTCGTATCAGCCCTGGGGAACATCCCGTCATGAAGATCGAGTACGACCCGAACAAGCGCCAGCGTACCCTTGAGGAGCGCGGCCTGGATTTTGAATCCATTGTTGATGTGTTTGAAGGTTTTTATCTGGTCCGGACGGACGATCGGAAGGATTATGGCGAGGTTCGCCATATCATGTTGGGTGCGCTGGGCGAGCGGCCCGTCGTTTGTGTCTGGACCCCGAGGGGTGACGCGGTCCGCGTCATCTCCATGAGGATTGCGGATGATGAAGAACGCGAAATCTACTGGCGCGAGTTGGAGCGATCCGGATGACGCGCCTAAGCTAACGCAAGGCTGGGCCGATGGGGCCGACGCCTATCACGGCAAGGTGCTGGTACGCCGCGGCCGGCCAAGGCTGGCGCAGACCAAGCAGCATGTGTCGCTACGCCTAGATCCGGATGTTATCGAAAGCTTCAAGGCGGATGGACCCGGCTGGCAGGCGCGCATCAACGAAGCCTTGCGTAAGGCAGCGGGACTCTAACCTCAATAAATCCCGCCCTGATCCTGCAGGAAGTCACTGTCGGTCCGCGGACGTGCCTGGGTCCGCCCCTCATGCCGTTGCGCCGCCTGCTCCTGCGCGGCCACTTCTTCCTTGCGGATCGAGCGGCGCGGTTCGGATTCGGGCTTGAACGCTTCCCAGATCACGGCGGGCTTGGGCTCGTCGGTCGGCCACACCCCGTAAACGCGCTTGCCCGATCGGCGGTCGATCGTGACCATGCGGATGCCCGCCGGGGCGACGAAGGGGGTCTTGGGCATGGTTTCGAGCACCGGCGCCATCGCCGCCTTCCAGATCGGCGCGGCGACGCGGCCGCCCTGCGCCCAGCCGCCCAGACTGCGCGGCTGGTCATAGCCGAGATAAACGCCCGCGACGAGGTCGGGCGATCCGCCCACGAACCACACATTGGTCGGGCCGTTGGTGGTGCCGGTCTTGCCGAACAGCGGGCGCTTGAGGTCCGACAGCACGGTCGCGGTGCCGCGCTGGATCACGCCTTCGGCGATATGCACCACCTGATAGGCGGTCATCGGGTTCATCACCTGCCGCCCCTCGAAACCGAAGCGCGGCATCGGCTTGCCGTCCCAGTTCGCCATGTTGCAGCCGTCGCAGGGGCGCCAGCGCAGCGGCCAGATCACCTTGCCGCGCCGGTCCTGCACATAGTCCATGACCTTGGGGCTAAGCTGCCGCCCCTGATTGGCGAGCATCGCATAGGCGTTCACCATCCGCTCGACCGTGGTCTCACCCGCGCCCAGCGCGAAGGAGAGATAGGGCTGGTAGTCGCCGATCCCCATCGCCTTGATCGTGCGCACGACGCGGTCCATGCCGGTCTGGCTGGCGGCGCGCACCGTCATCAGGTTGCGCGACTGCTCGACGCCCCAGCGCATGGTCTGCGGCCCGGCGCTGCCGCCGGTGAAGTTGCGGAAGCATTTCTGCCCCAGACCCGCGCCCTGATAGACGCACAGAGGGCCGTCGACGATGATCGAGGCCGGCGTCATGCCGTTGTCGAGCGCGGCGGCATAGACGAAGGGCTTGATGGTCGAACCGGGCTGCCGCATCGCCTGCGTCGCGCGGTTGTAGGAGGACAGGCGGCTGTCGAACCCGCCCTGCATGGCGCGGATGCGGCCGGAATGGGTTTCCTCGACCACCATGCCGCCGGACACTTCGGGCACGTTGCGCAGCGCCCAACTGGATCCGTTGCGCGCCACGACGATCAGGTCGCCGGGCTTCATGCTGTTGAAGGCTGGACCGCCCGCGCGGCGATAGGGCAGCTGCGCCGCATCGGCGGGCAGCGTGCCGGTCGTCCCGTCGGAAAAGCCGATCTGCGCCGAGGACGATCCCCGGCTGATGACCACGGCGACACGCCAGCTGGCATAATCGACGCTGATATAGCTGGCGGCCAGCTCGCGGTGCCAGCCGCGATCCATGTCGATCTTGCCGACCGGGCCCGACCAGCCCTTGCCCGCGTCGAAGCGCAGCAGGCCGTTGCGCAGCGCCGTCGCGGTGCCGTCCTGCATAGTGGGATCATAGGGGCTGCGCACCCACAGGCCGCCGGCATAGACGCTGTTGGCGCCGTCCTCCGCCTTTTCGCCGAACTGCTGGATCAGGCGGCGGCGGACTTCTTCCATATAATAGCCGCCCGCACGCGCATCGAAACCGGAACCGTGCGCCGCGACCGTGCCGAGCGGCTGGGCGATCGCCTCGTCCCGCTGCGCCTTGGTGATCCAGTCATTCTTGTACATCTCGCCCAGCGCCCAGTTGCGGCGTTCCAGCGCGCGCGCATGGCCGGTCGGGCTTTCCGGACGGTAATTGGCCGGGCCCTTGGGCAGGATGGCGAGATAGGCCATTTCGTGGAGCTTGAGGTCGGCGACATCCTTGTCGAAATAGGCGCGCGCGGCCGCCTGCACACCATAGGCGTTGCGGCCGAGGAAGATCTGATTGAGGTAGAGTTCCAGGATCTGCTGCTTCGACAGTACGCCTTCGATGCGATAGGCGAGGATCATCTCCTTCACCTTGCGGGTGGGCGAATATTCGTCGCCGATCAGCAGATTCTTGGCGACCTGCTGGGTGATGGTGGAGCCGCCGCGGGCGCGCTGGCCCGAGCCGAGCTTGCTCGCATAGTCGAACACCGCGCCGATGAAGCCGGGAATGTCGACGCCATGATGTTCGAAGAAAGTCTTGTCCTCCGCCGCCAGATAGGCGCGGATCAGCTGCGGCGGATAGTCGCTATATTGCAGCTGGACGCGCCGCTCGCGCGCATAGCTGTGCACCGGCTGGCCGTTGATGTCGCGCACGATGGTCGGCAGCGGCGGCTCATATTCCAGCAGCGTGGCCGCGTCAGGCAGGCCGCGCGCGAAAATCAGCCAGAACAGGAAGAAGGCCGCCATCAGGCCGCCGAGGCCAATGGCGATCCAGCGCACCCAGCGCCGGTCCCAATGGGGGGCGAGCCGTTCCCGGATCGGGCCCGCGCGGCGGCGCAGACGGTCGGCCAGGGACGATCGGGCGGTATCGGGGCGAGCCTCTTCCATGATGAACGAGGCTCTAAGGTCAAAATGGCGTGAGCGCCAGTGTGGATCGATCAAGTGTGGATCGATCAAGTGCGGATCGATCAAGTGCGGATCGACGCCTCAGCCGCCGGCACCACCGCCCCGCAGCGCGAGCTTGCGCGCGAAATGCACTTCGATGGCGCGTGCGACACCGCGTGCGATCGCCGCCTGCCCTTCGCGCGAGGACAGGAAGGCCGCGTCCTTCACATTGCTGAGATAGCCGGTCTCGAACAGGACGGACGGCGTATCGGGCGCCTTGAGCACCATCAGCGAGGCGAAGCGGTGATAGGCGTTGCGGAAGGGCACATAGGGCGATGCCTCCCGCCGCAGCAGCCGGGCGAAATTGGCCGACACGTTCATGGATTCGCGCTGCGTCAGATCGATCAGGATGGACGAAACGTCGCCGGACTGCCCGCCCAGATTGACGCCGTTCAATATGTCCGCCTTGTTCTCCCGCGCCGCCAGCCGCGCCGCTTCCCGATCGGACGCGGTTTCCGACAGTGTATAGACGGTCGCGCCCTGCGCCTGGTCATTCTCGGCGGAATCGGCGTGAACGGAGATGAACAGGTCCGCATTGAGCTTGCGCGCGATGCCATAGCGCTCCTGCAGGACAAGGAAGCGATCATCCTCCCGCGTCAGGGCGACGCGCACGCGCCCCCCTTTCACCAGCTGATCGCGGATCGCCCGCGCAATGGCGAGCGTCACATCCTTCTCGCGCTTGCCCGTTTCCCCGTTGATCGCGCCTGGATCATGGCCACCATGCCCGGCGTCGATCACCACCAGCGGGCGGCCGGCATCGCCGGGGCCCTCAACCGGCGGCAGCGACACGCCGCGCGCCACCGGCGGGATGGGCACGGTGATGCTGTGCACGCGCCGCACCGGGCGCGGCGCCATGTTGGTGGGCGCATCGAAGCGGACGACCACGTCTCCCCGATCGATATAGACCGCGGAAAGGCCGCCGGCATGGCCGGGCGTCGTGGAGAAAAGCGTGCTTGCCAGCACAAGTCCATGGAGCATGCGGCGCTTGTGCCCCGCGCCGACGCTGGCCGTCCAGCCAAATTTCATGATCGTGCCCGATCCGTGCAGCGTCCCCACGCTTGAAGCCGGGATTAAGCACGCGGCCCTTGTGCCATCATGAAACAGCAGGGTTAACTATCGCTTCACCCTATCTCAGCTATTAAACACCGGATTGGCGCAGCCCGACTGTCACGAAACAATATTTGGCGGGCCCGTTGCTAGGCCGCATTTTGGCTGCTACCCATTCACATTCCTGAAAGACCGCCCATATCAGGCGCGGCTCTTTTCAGGAGCTTTCACGATAGCATCGGCGGGCGCTTCGCCCGAAACCGATGTGACGAACAGGTTGACGCTGCATGAGGCATGATTTCCATTCCACGCTGAACCCGGCTTCGGGCGATGCGGCGTGGATGGTGCGGACCGGCGATGTGCCCGGCCCTGCCGACGCAGCAGACACGCAGTTTTTCCTGTCAAACCGGACGATGCGGCAATCCGCGCCCCTGTCGGCGCCAATGCGCTCGTCCCTTCACTATCGCGCCGCGGCCTCCCTTCATGAGGGGGACCGCCGGCGCCGGAGATTTATAAATGACAATGCGTATGCTGATCGATGCGCGCCACCGGGAAGAGACCCGGGTCGCGGTCGTCAAGGGAAACCGGATCGAGGAATTTGACTTCGAGTCCGCCGAGCACAAACAGCTCAAGGGCAATATCTACCTCGCCAAGGTCACGCGCGTAGAGCCCTCGCTGCAGGCGGCTTTCGTCGATTATGGCGGCAACCGCCACGGCTTCCTCGCTTTCAGCGAAATCCATCCCGACTATTACCAGATCCCGCGCGAGGACCGCGAGGCGCTGCTGCGCGAGGAACGCGCGCATGCCGAGGAAGAGGCCGCACTGCGCGCCGATTTCGACGATGACGAGGATCATCATGGCGAGGACGGCGTCGAGGTCGTGGAAGCCACCCATCATGAGGATGAGGATGGAGAAACGGCCGAGTCCGCCGAAAATGGCGACAAGCCTGCCCGTCGCGGCAAGCGCGGCAATGGCGATGAGGCCGCCGACGAACTGCGCCGCAAGCGCATGGCGCTGCGCCGCCGCTACAAGATCCAGGACGTCATCAAGCGCCGCCAGGTGCTGCTGGTCCAGGTCGTCAAGGAAGAGCGCGGCAACAAGGGCGCGGCGCTGACCACCTATCTGTCGCTCGCCGGCCGCTATTGCGTGCTGATGCCCAACACCAGCCATGGCGGGGGCATTTCGCGCAAGATTTCCAACGCCGCCGACCGCAAGCGGCTGAAGTCGATCATCGCCGAAATGGCGCTGCCCTCCTCCATGGGCTGCATCGTCCGCACCGCCGGGCTGCAGCGCACCAAGCCGGAGATCAAGCGCGATTTCGACTATCTCGCCCGCCTGTGGGACGAGATCCGCGAAAAGACGCTGAAATCCGAAGCGCCCGCGCTGATCCACAATGACAGCGACCTCATCAAGCGCGCGATCCGCGATATCTACAACAAGGATATCGAGGAAGTGATCGTCGAGGGCGAATATGGCTACAAGGCCGCCAAGGATTTCATGAAGCTGCTGATGCCGAGCCATGCCCGGCGCGTGCAGCAATATGCCGACGCGGTGTCGCTGTTCCAGCGCGCGGGCGTCGAGGACCAGCTGGCGGCGATGTACAACCCCGTCGTGCAGCTGAAATCGGGCGGCTATCTGGTCATCAACCCGACCGAGGCGCTGGTGTCGATCGACATCAACTCGGGCCGGTCAACCCGCGAGCATGGCATCGAGCAGACCGCCGTCGCCACCAATCTGGAGGCCGCGCGCGAGATTGCGCGCCAGTTGCGCCTGCGCGACATGGCGGGCCTGGTGGTTATCGACTTCATCGACATGGAGATGAACTCCAACATCCGCAAGGTCGAGAAGGCGATGAAGGAGGCGCTGAAGGACGATCGCGCCCGCATCCAGGTCGGCCGCATTTCGGGCTTCGGCCTCATGGAAATGAGCCGCCAGCGCCTGCGCACCGGCGTGCTGGAAGCATCGACCCGCCAGTGCCCGCATTGCGAGGGCACCGGCCTGGTCCGCACCGCTTCGTCGGCGGGCCTGTCCGCGCTGCGCATGCTGGAAGAGGAAGCGGCGCGCGGTCGCGGCAGCCTGGTAACGCTGCGCGCCAGCCAGGAAGCGGCCTTCTACGTCCTCAACAACAAGCGCCGCGAGCTGGATGAGATCGAGCAGCGCTACGGCGTGGGCATCGCGATCCTTCCCGATGGCGAGGTCGAGGGCGCACGCATGTCGGTCGAGGCCAGCGGCCCCCGCCCCGAACGCGTCGTGACCTACGCTCCGCTCGTCGAGGAAGAGGATGATCTCGACATCGTCGAGGAGCTGGAAGAAGAAGAGATCGAGGAAGTCGAAGCCGCCGAGCGCGAGGAACGCGGCGATCGTGGCGAGGACCGCGAAGGTGGCCGCCGCCGTCGCCGTCGTCGCCGCCGCCGTGGCGGTCAGCGCGAAGACGATCGTGGCCCGGTCGACGCCGAGGCAGGCGAAGCCGAAGCCGAGCCCGCCGTCGATGAGGCGGATGCCGAAGGCGAAGCCGAGGAGCTGCCTGTCGAAGCCGATGCCGAGGGCGAGGAAGCTGGACGCCGTCGTGGCCGTCGCGGTCGTCGCGGTGGTCGCCGCCGTCGCGAAGGTACCGAAGCGGGTGCGGAAGACGCCGCAGCCGAAGGTGGCGAGGAAGCCGCCGAACCGGTTGAGGCCGCAGCCGAACCGGAAGTAACGGCCGAGCCGGAAGCCGCCATCGAAGAGGAAGCACCCAAGACCCGCCGCCGTCCGCGCGCCCGTAAGGCGAAGGAAGCTGTCGAGGCTCCGGCCGAACCTGTGCAAGCCGCTGTTGAAGCGCCTGCCGAGGAAGCGCCGGCCAAGCCCAAGCGCACGCGCCGCAAGAAGCCTGTCCTGAGCGAAGGCGAAGGGGCCGAGGCAGCCGTCGAGGAAGCGCCTGCCGAAGCCACCGCGACGGTGGAAGCAGAGGCTCCCGCCAAGCCCAAGCGCACGCGCCGCAAGAAGCCTGCCCTGAGCGAAGGCGAAGGGGCCGATGTCGCCGTTGAGGAAGCGGCAGGCGCCGCTCCGGCCGCGGAAACCGCGGTTGAAGCCCAGGCCGAAGCCGCGCCGGTCGCGGAGACGGTGAGCGCCGACGCTGCCGATACGATCGCCCTCGATGGCGCGGATGGGGATGACCAGACGGACGCCGATGGCACGCCGCGCCGTGGCTGGTGGCAGCGCACCTTCGGCCAATAAGGTCCTTTACGTCGTCATGAACAGCGCCGCCGTTCTCCCGGTTCTCACCGGAAGGCGGCGGCGCCTTCGACAGCGTTCAGGACAGGGCGGCCGCTTCAGCGCAGGTTCATCCGGTTTCAGCCATCCGGGCATGCCGATGCTGTCCCTCCTCTCGCTTTCCCGGGGCCGCGCATGACCAGACGCTGGTTTAAGCTGCTTGCGGTCGCCGCGGCCGGGCTGTCGCTGCTGGCGCGTCCCGCCGCCGCGCAGCAGATTTTGCGCGACGCCGAAACCGAAGCCTTCATGGCCGATATGTCGGGTCCGCTGGTCAGCGCCGCCGGCATGGAGCCGCGCAACGTCCAGGTGCTGGTGATCAACGATCCCAACATCAACGCCTTCGTCGCGGGCGGGCAATATGTGTGGGTCCATAGCGGCCTGATCGCCGCAGCCGACAATGTGAATCAGCTGCAGGGCGTCGTCGCGCATGAACTCGGCCATATCGAAGGCGGGCATGTCATCCGCTCGGCCGAGGGGATGAAGGCGGCGACCGGCATCACCCTGCTCAGCCTGGTACTGGGCGCCGCGGCCATAGCGGCGGGCGGCGCGGAAGCCGGCATGGGCATTCTTGGCATGGGCCAGCAGGCCGCCATGGGCAAGTTCCTCGCCTTTTCCCGCGCGCAGGAAAGCTCGGCCGACCTTGCCGGCGCGCGCTATCTCAGCAAGGCGGGGGTTTCGGGCAAGGGCAGCCTGGAATTTTTCAAGAAGCTGCAAAATCAGGAATATCGCCTCGCCATCCCGCAGGAGGACAGCTACGGGCGCACGCACCCGCTGTCCGGCGAGCGCATCAACGTGCTGCGCGAAGTCTATACGGTCGATCCCGCCTGGGACAAACCCGTGGATCCCAAGCTGGAAGCGCGCTTCGAACGGATCAAGGCGAAGCTGGTCGGCTATGTGTCCGAACCCAGTCAGACGCTGATCAAATATCCGGAAAGCGACCAGTCGATCCCGGCCCATTATGCGCGCGCCTATGCCTGGCACAAGAGCGCCTATCCGGACAAGGCGCTGTCGGAAGTCGACGCGCTGCTCGCCGCGCAGCCGCATGATCCCTATTTCCTCGAACTCAAGGGACAGGTTCTGCTGGAAAGCGGCAAGCCCGTCGACGCAATCCCGCCGCTGCGCGAGGCGGTCAAGCTGACCAATCAGCCGCTGATCGCGACGCTGCTCGGCCACGCGCTGATCGCGACCGAAAACGACGCGAACTTCCCCGAAGCGGAGCAGGTGCTGCGCAATGCGGTCGCGCGGGATCGCGAAAATCCCTTCGCCTGGTATCAGCTGGGTGTCGTCTATGAACGGCGCGGCGACACGGCGCGCGCCGCCCTGGCGACGGCGGAACGCTATTCGATGATGGGGGACGACCAGATGGCGCTGCGCAGTGCCGATGCCGCCATGCAGGGACTGAAGGCCGGCACGGTTGACTATTTGCGGGCGCAGGATATCGCCATGGTTTCACGCGCGGCCGTTGAACAGAAGCGGAAGAAAAGATGACCGACGACCGGCCCGGCTTTCGCGCGGCGCTTTCCAACAGGATGATCCAGATGATGCTTGGCGTGTTCGCCTTTGTTGCCGCCGCCGCGACGGGCGCGACCCTCGGCATGCAGAGCACGGGCAGCGTCGCCGTGGGCGACAGGGCGGCGATCGAGAAGATCGTGCGCGACTATATATTGGAGCATCCCGAAATCATCCCGGAAGCGGTGGAACGGCTGCAGGCCAAGCGCATGACGGGCAATATCGAAACCAGCCGCCAGGCGATCGAAACGCCCTATGCCGGCGCGTGGGAAGGCGCCGCCAAGGGCGATGTCACCCTGGTCGAATTTTTCGACTATGCCTGCGGCTATTGCCGCGCCTCCCTGCCCGACCTCGCCAAGCTGGTGGGCGAGGACAAGGGGCTGAAGATCGTCTATCGCGAGCTGCCGATCCTGTCGGATGAGAGCGCCGACGCCGCCAAGGTGTCGCTGCTCGCGGCGGAAAAGGGGCAATATATGCCCTACCACCGGGCGCTCTATGGCGCCGGCCGGGTCACGCGCGACACCATTCTGGCCGCAGCCGCCAAGGTAGGGATCGACCGCGCGGCGGCCGAAGCAGCGATCGCCAGCGGCCGCTATAATGCCGAAATCCAGTCGAACATCGCGCTAGCGCAGAAGCTGCAGGCCAGCGGCACCCCGACCTTCGTCATCGGCAGTCAGGTACTGAACGGCGCGGTGGGCTATGAGGCGCTCAAGAAAGCGGTGGACAGCGCGCGGGGGAAGTAGGCGGGAACGGGTGGATGGCGGACGTTCGTCAGTCGTCACCCCGGACTTGATCCGGGGTCCCGCTGTTCTTTCAAACTGCTGAGCAAGCACATAAAAAGAAGAAGCGGGATCCCGGGTCAAGCCCGGGATGACGCGAGATTTTAGGGCGGCAAATAGCCG
>DATFDS010000196.1:0-6293 GCA_035251955.1 Sphingobium sp.
CCTGCTCCATGCATATCGATGAAGTCGAGGCGATCTGGAGCGCGATCGACCAGCATGACGATTGGGAACCGCTGCACGCGAAGGTGGCGGCGGTGCGACGAATGGGCGAAGCGCATCGGGTTGGGGTGAGGGAATAACGGCCGAAACCGGCCAATGTCGGACATATTCCCCCTCCCGCTGGCGGGAGGGGGTTAGGGGGTGGGCTTAGCGCAAGGTTGCACTGGCCCACCCCGCTGCGACTACATTCGCTGCGCTCATGAAGTCTCGCTGCCCCTCCCGCCAGCGGGAGGGGAATGGATAAGCCGACGTCCCGACTTCCACCCAATTCCGCCTCAAGGATAGAATGGTCGGCCCCTTCCCTAATGCGCCATTATCCTCCATATCGGTGACATGTCCGCCGCGCTGACTTCGACAGAACCCGCCACTGGTGCTCTCTTGTGGCAGGGGACTGCCAGCGACGTGAAAGCGGAGGTCGAACGGGTCCGGGTCGGTTGGCCGGGCTGGGCCGCAAAGCCCATCTCCTATCGCATCGAAACGCTCCGCCGCTTCGTCAATGTCGTGCGCACCCATGAAGAAGCGCTGGCCGACCTGATCGCACGCGAGACCGGCAAGCCGCTGTGGGACGCGCGAACCGAAGTCACCGCCGTCATGAACAAGGTCGACATTTCCGTGGCGGCCTATTCCGAGCGGACAGGCCAGCGGCGGCTGGAGGCGGCGATGGGCGCGCGCCAGTCGGTGCGGCACAAGCCGCATGGCGTCATGGCGGTGCTGGGCCCTTATAATTTCCCCGCGCACCTGCCCAATGGCCATATCGTCCCGGCCCTGCTGGCCGGCAATGGCGTGATCTTCAAGCCGTCCGAAAAGACGCCGGCCGTGGGCGAAATGCTGGTGCGGCTCTATCATGAAGCGGGCGTACCGGAAGATGCAGTGCGGCTGGTGCTGGGCGGACCGGACGAGGGCAAGGCGCTGGCCGCGCATCCCGACGTCAATGGCATTCTCTTCACCGGTTCCGCTTCCACCGGCATCGCCATCAATCGGCAATTCGCGGCCAATCCGGGCAAGATCCTGGCGCTGGAAATGGGCGGCAACAATCCGATCGTCGTGTGGGATACGGCCGACATCGCCAGCGCGGCCGTGCTGGTGGTCCAATCCGCCTTCCTGTCGAGCGGGCAGCGCTGCACGGCGGCGAGCCGGCTGATCGTCAAGGACGAGCTTGCGGACCTGCTGATCGGCGAGGTCAAGAAGATTGCCGACCGGCTGATCGTCGACCATCCCCATGCCGACCCCGTGCCCTTCATGGGGCCGGTGATCGACAACGGGGCAGCGGACCAATTGACCGAAAGCTTCCTCTATCTGATGAGCCATGGCGGACGGCCGATCAAGCATCTGGCGCGGCCGGTGGCCGATCGCCCCTTCCTGAGCCCGGCGATCATCGACGTGACCGCCATGACGGAGCGCCCCGATGTCGAACTGTTCGGGCCGCTGCTGCAGGTAATCCGCGTGCCCGACTTTCCCGCCGCCATCGCCGAGGCGAACAACAGCCGCTACGGGCTGTCGGCGTCGCTGGTGGGTGGATCGCCCGAACAATATAATCAGTTCTGGGCGAATATCCGCGCGGGGATCGTCAACTGGAACCGGCCGACCAACGGCGCCTCCTCCTCCGCGCCCTTTGGTGGCGTGGGCATTTCCGGCAATCATCGGCCGAGCGCCTATTATGCGGCGGATTATTGCGCCTATCCGGTGGCGTCCGCCGAAATCGAACAACCGCGCGCGACGATCGGCGTGGGGCTGAAGGAAATCGATACGAGCGGGATGGGGGACTGAGCGGGCGGCACGTTTCCGTTCGGGAAAGAAATTTCGCGCAGAGGCGCAGAGAACGCAGAGGGGCAACAATCACCGCCACGCTGCTTTCTCCTCATGGCATCGCCCGAGAATTAAAGAGCCTTTGGCTCAGCATATCTCAGCGTCCTCTGCGCCTCTGCGCGAACCCAAAAATCCGCCTCCCCAAATTTTCCTACGCGCCGGGCAAAGCATTCTGAATTGAAACGATTGACCGCTTTCGCCATTTGGCCATCATGGCTGAAACTGCACCCGTCTTTCTTGTCGGCGCGGGTCCGGGCGACCCGGAACTGCTGACGCTTCGCGCCGCGCGGCTGATCGCGCAGGCGGACGTGATCGTGCACGACGGGCTGGTATCGCGCGAAATTCTGGCGATGGCGCCGCCGCAAGCCGAGCTGATCTCCGTCGCCAAGCAGCGCAGCCGCCATTCCATGCCGCAGGAAGGAATCAATGCGCTGCTGGTCGATCTGGCGCTGGCGGGCCGGTCGGTGGTGCGCCTCAAGGGCGGCGATCCCTTCATCTTCGGACGGGGCGGTGAGGAAGTGGAGGCCTGCCGCGCCGCTGGCGTGCCGGTGGAAGTGGTGCCCGGAATCAGCGCGGCGATCGGCTCGGCCGCGCAGGCGCAGCTTCCCCTCACCCATCGCGACGCCGCCAGTGCGGTCAGTTTTGTCGCGGGACAGTGCAAGGGGCTCACCGATCAGGACTGGTCGGGCCTGGCGGGCGCGGGACGGACGCTCGTTATCTATATGGGCGTGGCGACGGCGGCGGATATCGCCGATAAGCTGATCGCGGACGGTGTATCGCCCGCCATTCCGGTCGCGGTGCTGGAAAACGGCACGCGCGCGGATATGCGCACGCTACGTACCCTGCTCGCGGACCTCGGCGACATGGTGCTGCGGGAAAAGGTAAAAAGTCCGGCCCTGATTGTGGTCGGGGACGTAGCGGCCTATGCGCTGGCGCAGGATGCGCTGGCCGGCTGGGCCGCGCAGTTGAACAATGGGGCGGAGATGCTTTCGTGAAGATTTTGACCGGCAATGACCTCAGCACCGGGGACGTGATCTGGTGGGCGGGCGACGGCTGGTCGCGGCAGGTCGGCGATTCCGTCGATATCGGCGACAGGGGCGATGAACTGGCCCGTGCCGAAGAAGCCGCGCTGCGGGTCGTCGGCGCCTATGTGATCGACGCCGCCGTGACGACCGAAGGCGTGCGCCCGGCCCATATCAAGGACCGCATCCGTGCCCTGGGGCCGACCGTGCGCCCCGACCTGACGCTGAAACCGAATGACGCCGATGCCGGCAACTGGGTGATCTGACCATGTATCGTTACGACAGCTACGACCAGTCCATCGTCGACGCCCGCGTCGAGGAATTTCGCGATCAGGTGCAGCGCCGCCTGGCCGGGCACCTGACCGAGGATCAGTTCAAGCCGCTGCGGCTGATGAACGGCCTCTATCTCCAGCTGCACGCCTATATGCTGCGCGTCGCCATTCCCTATGGCACGCTGTCGGGCAAGCAGATGCGCAAGCTGGGCGAGATCGCGGCGAAATATGACAAGGGCTATGGTCACTTCACCACGCGCCAGAACCTGCAATATAACTGGATCAAGCTGGCTGACGCGCCGGACATTCTGGCCGAGCTGGCGACGGTCGAGATGCACGCCATCCAGACCAGCGGCAACTGCATCCGCAATATCTCGTCCGATCAATATGCGGGCGTGTCGGCGGATGAAGTGGCCGATCCGCGCCCCTGGGCGGAACTGCTGCGTCAATGGTCGACCTTCCATCCGGAATTCACCTATCTGCCGCGCAAGTTCAAGATCGCGGTGATCGCCAGCGAGGATGACCGGTCGGCGATGAAGCTGCACGACATCGGCCTCAAGCTGGTGAAGCGCGGCGATGCGATCGGCGCGGAGGTTTACGCCGGCGGCGGCATGGGCCGCACGCCGATGGTTGCGCCGCAAATCAGGGACTTCGTGCCCGAAGAGGAGATCGTGCCTTATCTGGAGGCCTGCCTGCGCGTCTACAATCGCTATGGCCGCCGCGACAACAAGTACAAGGCGCGGATCAAGATCCTGGTCCATGAACTGGGCGTCGAGGAATATAAGCGGCAGGTCGAGGAAGAATATGCGCATATGCGCACCCTCGGCCTCAATCCGCCGACCGAGGAACTGGACCGCATCCGGCCCTTCTTTGCGAACCCGGCCTATGAGCAGGGCCTGAGCGACGATATCGACCGCACCGATCCGGGCTTCGCCTTGTGGGTCGATCGTCAGGTCGCGGCGCACAAGCAGCCCGGCTATGCGATCGTCAACATCAGCCTGAAACCGCGTGGCGGGATTCCGGGCGATGCTTCGGCCGAGCAGATCGCGCTGGTGGCGGACCTTGCTGAAACCTATTCGTTCGACGAACTGCGCGTGACCCATGCGCAGAACCTCGTCCTGCCGCATGTGAAGAAGGCCGATCTCTACACCATCTGGCAGAAGCTGGACGAGGCGGGCCTTGCCGAGGCCAATCTGGACCTCATCACCGACATCATCGCCTGCCCGGGCCTCGACTATTGCAGCCTAGCCAATGCGCGCTCGATCCCGCTGGCGCAGAAATTGTCGGAGCGGTTTGCCGCGCAGGATCGGCAGAAGGATCTGGGCGAGCTCAAGGTTAAGATTTCCGGCTGCATCAATGCCTGCGGCCACCATCATGCCGGCCATATCGGCGTGCTGGGCGTGGACCGGAAGGGCGTGGAGAATTTCCAGCTCTCGCTCGGCGGATCGGGCGCGGAGGATGCCAGCGTCGGCCAGATCACCGGCCCCGGCTTCTCGGAGGACGGCGTCGTGGATGCCATAGAGAAGGTGACGAACCTGTATCTCGCGCAGCGGGAGGAAGGCGAACGCTTCCTCGACACCTATCGCCGTCTTGGCATGAAGCCCTTCAAGGAGGCGATCTATGGTTGATCGCCAACTGCACCAACAGCCGTTCGTGTCGAGCGAAGTCGAGACAGGCTGGCACGGCATATCGTTTCTCGACTTCGCTCGAAACGAACGGGGGTTTGCGTAATGGTTGAGTTTCTGTCGTTCCGCGAAGGCGAAGCCGCGCAGGAGCCGGCCGTGACGGTCGAATCCTTCACCGGCCAGTCCAATTCGACCGCGGTGCGGATCGAAGCGGGCGAGGATGCGCGCGAGTTGCTGCCCTATCTCGACCGGCTGTCGCTGGTTGAGGTGAATTTCCCCGCCTATGGCGACGGGCGCGGCTATTCGGCGGCGCGGATCCTGCGCGAAGCGGGCTACAAGGGCGAGTTGCGCGCGGTCGGCGATGTGCTGGTCGACCAGCTCAATGCGATGCGCCGTTGCGGCTTCGACAGCTTCCACCCGAACAAGGAACTGGATGACGCAGCGGTCGAACGCGCGCTCAACCGTTATGCCGACGTCTACCAGAAGACGATCGATGGCCGCAGCCCGGTATGGGCAAAGCGGCACCCGGAGAATGTGAATGGCTGAACCCTTACGCCAGCTTGACGTGATCGACGCCCGCCCCGCCTTTACCCAGGCGGATGCGGACGCGCTCAACGCCCGATTCGAAGGCGTGGACGCGCTGGCGATGCTGAAGACCGTCTTTGCCGAAGGGCTGGCGGGCAATGTGGCCGTCGTCTCCTCCTTCGGCACCGAAAGCGCGGTGCTGCTGGATCTGGTGGCCAAGGCGGACCCGACCGTGCCGGTGATCTTCGTCGATACGCTCAAGATGTTCGCGGAAACGCTGGCCTATCGTGACACGCTGGTCGACACGCTCGGTTTCACCGACAGCCGGTCGGTGACGCCGCATGCCGACGTGATCGCGAAGAAGGATGAAACCGGGCTGCGCTGGTCCTACGATCCGGACGGCTGCTGCGACATTCGCAAGGTCGAGCCGATGCGCCGCGCCAAGGAAGGCCTGGACGCCTGGATCTCGGGCCGCAAGGCATTCCAGTCGGTCACGCGGCAGAACCTGCCCCGTTTCGAGATCGAGGACGGTCGCTTGAAGATCAATCCGCTGGGCGATTGGACCAAGGACGATCTGGAAGCCTATTTCGAGGACCATGATCTGCCCCGCCATCCGCTTGAGGCGCAGGGTTATCTGTCGATCGGTTGCGAGCCGTGCACATCGAAGGTGCTGCCGGGCGAAGATCCGCGCGCGGGCCGCTGGCGCGGCTGGGACAAGGTGGAATGCGGCATCCATTCGCCGGTGACGCCCATCCCCGCCCCCGCGGCTGATCCCGACGACCCGGCGAACCAGCCCGTATTCTGATCTGGAACGGCCGGTTGCGGCCAATTTCAGCCCTAAAATCACCCCTCCCTTTCAAGGGAGGGGACGGGGGTGGGTCGCCGCGATAGCGGCGCTGTTACGCTGGGGTTAGGGCAGAAGCTCGCTGCGCTCGCACCCACCCCAACCCCCTCCCTTGAAAGGGAGGGGCTATGTCTTGTATCCA
>DATFDS010000197.1:0-10010 GCA_035251955.1 Sphingobium sp.
TATTCGCTCGCCGGCTTTGCGATCGGCTTCGGTTTTCGGCCGCTCGGCGCCGTGCTGTTCGGTTATCTTGGCGACCGTTTGGGGCGCAAATATACCTTCCTGGCGACAATAGTCCTGATGGGCGGAGCGACCGCGGGAGTCGGCCTTACCCCTTCCGCGGCGAGCATCGGCGTCGCCGCGCCCATCATCCTGATCCTGCTGAGGATTGCGCAGGGCCTGGCGCTGGGCGGCGAATATGGCGGGGCGGCGATCTATGTCGCCGAACATGCCCCGCTCCACAAGCGCGGTTTCTACACCAGCTTCATCCAGGCTGGCGTGATCGGCGGGTTCATCCTGTCGCTGATCGTGGTGGTGGGGACGCAATGGATCGTCGGCAAGCCGGTGTGGGACGAATGGGGCTGGCGCCTGCCCTTCATCTTCTCGCTCGCGCTGCTGGCGATCTCTCTGTGGATGCGGCTGATGCTGCGCGAAAGCCCGGTCTTTGCCGCGATGAAGGCGGCGGGCGAGCAATCGCGCAATCCGCTGAAGGAAGCCTTCACCTATCCGGGCAACAAGCGGCGGATGCTGGTAGCCATGATCGGGATCGCGGCGGGCTTTACCGTCATCGCCTATACGGTGATGTTCCAGGCGCTCTACTTCCTGCAAAGCGGCCTGCATGTATCACCCGGCATGGCGCAGCTTCTGGTGGGCGGCAGTGCCTTTGCGGGCATGGCGGCCTTCATCTTCTTCGGGCGGCTGTCGGACCGGATCGGCCGCAAGAAGCCGATCGTCATCGGTTATGCCCTGGTTCTGCTGCTGCTGATGCCGCTCTATCATTTCATGGGGAGCACGGCCAATCCCGCACTCTATCAGGCGGCAAAACGCGCGCCCGTGGTGGTGAGCGGCCCGAATTGCACCTTCGACCCGTTCGCCAAGGTACAGCCGACGGCGTGCGGCAAGCTGCTCGACCATTTTTCCAAGCGGGGCATCCCTTATGCGAAGGCGCATGCCGACCGTCCTGCCGTTGCGATCGCCGGACGACCGGTGACCGATCTCAGTCCGGCAGGGCTCGACGCGGCGCTCGGCGCATCGGGTTATCAGGCGGGCGCCGTGACGCCCGACTGGCCGCGCGCGACGCTCCTGTTCCTGGCGCTGTTGCTGCTCTGGACATTGTCGGGCGCGACCTATGGACCGGTGGCGGCGCTGCTGTCCGAATATTTTCCGGCGCGCATCCGCTACAGTTCGCTCTCCATCCCCTATCATATCGGCACCGGCTATTTCGGCGGATTCCTGCCCCTCGTCAGCCAATATATCGTGGCCCGGACGGGCGATCCCTATGCGGGGCTGTGGTACACGATCGGGGTCGTCGCCGTCGCGCTGCTGACCTGCCTGGTCGCTTTGCCGGAAACGCGCGGAGCGCGGCTGGAGGCGTGACGGCCTCGACGCTGGGAGCGGATGCCGCTATCGCGGGTGGGATGACGGATTTCATTGCTCCGCTGCGCCTGTGTCTGGATGGCGAGGCGCTTTTGTCCAACTGGCGCTGGCTGAGCGCGCGCAGCGGTGGCGCAGCCTGCGGCGCGGCGGTCAAAGCGAACGGCTATGGCCTTGGCGCGATCGAAGTCGTGCGCCGGCTGGCCGACGCGGGGTGCCGCGATTTCTTCGTATCCAACTGGGCCGAGGCCGCGCTGCTGGAACCCTTCTTGCAAGAGGGGCTGTCGCTGTCCGTGCTGCACGGCGTTCGGGACGAGGATATGGCCGTCGCGCTGCAATCGCGCGCGCGTCCCGTCCTGTCCACGCCTGTCCAGGTGGCGCGCTGGCAGGCGGCGGGGGGCGGTGGTTGCGACGTCATGGTGGATACCGGCATGAACCGGCTGGGCCTCGACTGGCGGGGCGATGTCGCCGCGCAGATCAGCGGGCTGCAGGTCGATACGCTGCTCAGCCATCTCGCCTCGGCCGATGAGGATGTGGCGTTGACCCAGGCGCAACTGGAACGTTTCAGCGCATTGCGCCGCGATGTTCCCGCCGCGCGCTACAGCCTGGCGAACAGTGCGGGTATCTGCCTTGGCACCGATTACGCCTTCGATCTTACAAGGCCGGGCCTTGCCCTATATGGCGGCATCCCGCGACGGGAAGCGAAGGGTGCGATCCATCAGGTCGTCTTTCCCCAGGCGCAGGTACTGCAGCGGCGTCTGGTCCGGGCTGGCGATACGATCGGCTATAACGCAACACATCTGGCGCGCCGGGACATGGAAATAGCGGTGCTGAACCTGGGTTATGCGGATGGATATCTGCGCGGCTTTTCGGGACGGGGCTGCGTATCCCTGGGCGCTCGATCGCTGCCGGTCATCGGCCGTGTCTCGATGGACCTGATCGCGGTGGATGTGTCGGACTGCCCGGAGGTTGCGGAGGGCGACTGGATGGACATCGACTATGCGCTGCCGTCAGCCGCCGCGATATCAGGACTGTCGCAATATGAACTGCTGACGGGCCTTGGCCCTCGCTTCGACCGGGTGTGGCGCTGAACGCGCGCATTTGAGCAGGCCAAGAAAAAGCCGCCGGTCTTCAGCAGGCCGGCGGCTTTTTCCTTCGTTCAGATCGTCAGATCAGCGTTCGAGGCACATGGCAACGCCCATGCCGCCGCCGATGCACAGGGTGGCAAGACCCTTCTTCGCGTCGCGCTTCTGCATCTCGTAGAGCAGGGTGGTGAGCACGCGGGCGCCCGACGCGCCGATCGGGTGGCCGATGGCGATGGCACCGCCGTTGACGTTCACCTTCTCCGGGTCCCAGCCCAGTTCCTGGCCGACGGCCAGCGCCTGCGCGGCGAAGGCTTCATTGGCCTCGATCAGGTCCAGGTCGGCGATCGACCAGCCGGCCTTCGCCAGCGCATTGCGCGACGCCGGGGCAGGACCGATGCCCATGATCGCCGGGTCGACGCCGCAGGTGGCGAAGCTCGCGATGCGGGCCAGCACCGGCGCGTTGTGCTTGGCGGCTTCCTCGGCGCTCATCACGACCAACGCAGCCGCGCCGTCATTGATGCCGCTCGCATTGCCCGCCGTGACGGTGCCGTCCTTCTTGAAGGCAGGGCGCAGGCCCTGCATCGCCTCGAAGGTCGCGCCGGCGCGGATATATTCGTCCGCATCGACGATGGTGTCGCCCTTACGGCCCTTGATCGTCACGGGCACGATCTCGTCCTTGAAGCGACCGGCAGCGCGGGCCGCTTCCGCCTTGTTCTGGCTGGCAGCGGCGAACTGGTCCTGCGCCTCGCGGCTGATCTGATATTTCTCCGCCAGATTTTCAGCCGTAATGCCCATGTGATAATTGTTGAAGGCGTCGGTCAGGCCGTCATGGATCATCGTGTCGACGAACGAGATCGGACCCATCTTCGCACCGCCACGCAGATATTGCGCGTGCGGGGCGAGCGACATGCTTTCCTGCCCGCCGGCCACCAGAATACGTGCGTCTCCAGCCCTGATCGCCTGCGCCGCAAGGCCGACGGCGCGAAGGCCCGAGCCGCAAAGCTGGTTAAGGCCGATCGCGGTACGCTCCACCGGGATGCCGGCATTGACGGCAGCCTGGCGGGCGGGGTTCTGACCCTGGCCTGCGGTCAGAACCTGACCCAGAATGACTTCATCCACCTCTTCGGGCGCGATGCCGGCCTGCGCCAACGCGGCGACGATCGCTGTACGGCCCAATTCATGCGCTGGGGTGGAACCGAAAGCACCCATGAAGCTGCCGACAGCAGTGCGCTTGGCGGCGGTAATGACAATGTCTGACAATGTCTGATTCCTCAAAGCCGGAGGGAAATTCCGGGCGGGTTACTAACATCATCCGCCATGGCTGGAAAGCCATTCGGACAGTGGTTCCCAAAGGAGTTTGCGCGCGCTGCTGCCCACGATCATGCCGACATGACCCAAGCTTAACGTAAGGGATTCGGCCAGATTCGGTGCGGCGGCTGCGGGGACGATGCGATCGGTAGCCGACCGAAAGGAAAGGGTGGGGCAAGCGAGCTTGGCGGGATCGACCAGCTTGCCGTCGACACGCCATTGCAGACGACCGCTTTCATTGGCGGCATAGAATTTTTCGAACAGGTCGCGCCCGGCCGCGAAGCTGAGCGGAGAGCCGCCATTGGCCCAATCCTCCACCGCCAGAAAGGCGCGCTCCGCATCCGATCCCGGCTCCGCATCGGCGAAGGCGGCATATTTCCGGATGGTACGCGCAGGATCCATCGCCCAGAAACCGGACTGAAGAACCTCCATCGGCACATAGCCCAGGCGCTCGCAGGTGGGCTTCGAACCGCGCCAGAGCGAAGCGACGAGGTCCCGGTCGGCGTCCGGAAAGCCATCGAACTGCCAGGGCGCGGCAATGGTCGCGAGCGCCCTCACGCCGCGCAATGCTGCAGCGCCGATGGCCAGGCTGCCCCCCAGGCAATAGCCGACCAGGATGGGGGGCTGCGGCAGTGCGGCAAGCATCGGCATCAGCCGCTGCATGACATGGCCTTCGAGCCCCAGCGTCGCGTCGCTCGCGCCCGGATGGCCCCAATCGACAAGATAGGCGTCATGTCCTGCTGCAGCCATGTGGCGCAGCATGGATCGGCTTTCCGACAGATCCAGCACGCGGGGCGGATTGATCAGCGAAGGCAGGAAAACGACCGGTGCGCGGCCCTGCTCCGATCCATAGCGCAGCAATTTTGCGCTGCCCGCTGCTGCAAAAAGATCGGCAGCAGGTGGGGGGGGAGGACGGCTAGTCTCTTGATATCTACGCAATCCTTGGAAAGCGCGCCGTCTCAATTCGGGATCATTCTCCGTTTCCCGCCATAAAATATTGAGAAAAAGGGGTAAAGGCCGTGGCCCATGTTGCGGTGCGGCAACCCCATGTGCTAATGCGGAAAGTGCAGGTGTGGGAGAGGAATCCATGGCCAAAACCAAGACCGCCAATGAAGCAGAGCCGGTCATCATCAAGAAATATGCGAACAGGCGTCTCTATAACACGGAAACGTCGAGTTACATCACGCTTGATCTGTTGTCGCAAATGACTCGTGAGGGGCGCGAGTTCGTGGTCGTCGACGCCAAGACCGGAGAGGACATCACGCATAATGTCCTGACGCAAATCATCATGGAGGAGGAGCAGCGCGGCAAGAACATGCTGCCCGTCAACTTCCTGCGCCAGCTGATCGCCATGTATGGGGATTCCATGCAGTCGATGGTGCCGCAATATCTCGAAGCGTCGATGGACGCGTTCCGCAAGAACCAGCAGCAGTTTCAGGAAGCGATGAAGGGCGCGTTCGGCGGCGGTCCGCTGGCCGAGATCGCCAAGCGCAACATGCAGATGTTCGAAGCCGCCGCGAGCGCCTTTGGCGGCGTTCCGGGCATGCCGGGCGCAGCACCCGCGCCGAGCCCGACGCCAGCGGCTTCGGAAGAAAGCAAGGATGACGAGATTGCGGTCCTGAAGGCGCAACTCGCCGCGCTCAACGCGAAGATCGACAAGCTGAGCTGAGCCTTCGGGGTCGACAGGGGCGGCGCGCTTGGCCTATGGCGCGCCATCCACTCGAATGTAAGGTCGCCCCCGTGAAGCACGCCCTTTCCGTTACCCGCGAACAGGATTTCGCCGCCTGGTATCAGGCCGTCATTTCCGAAGCCGACATGGCCGAGGAAAGCGGCGTGCGCGGCTGCATGGTCATCCGGCCGTGGGGCTATGGCATATGGGAGCGCATGCAGAAGCTGTTGGACGATCGCATCAAGGCGACCGGCCATGAAAATTGCTATTTCCCGCTGTTCATCCCGCTTTCCTATTTCGAGAAGGAGGCCGAGCATGTCGACGGCTTTGCCAAGGAAATGGCGGTCGTCACCCATCACCGGCTGATCCAGAAGGACGGGCGGCTGGTGCCCGACCCCGAGGCGAAGCTGGAGGAGCCGCTGGTGGTTCGTCCGACGTCGGAGACGGTGATCGGCGCGGCCTTCTCGCGCTGGGTGCAGAGCTGGCGGGACCTGCCGGTGCTGATCAACCAGTGGGCCAATGTCGTCCGCTGGGAAATGCGCACCCGCATGTTCCTGCGCACGGCCGAATTTCTCTGGCAGGAAGGGCATACCGCGCACGCCACCGTCGATGAGGCGATGGAAGAGACGATGAAGATGCTCGAAGTCTATCGCAGCTTTGCCGAGGAGTGCGTGGCGCTGCCGGTGATCGCGGGCGAGAAGCCGGAGAATGAGCGCTTCCCCGGCGCCGTCGCGACCTATTCCATCGAGGCGATGATGCAGGATGGGAAAGCGCTGCAGGCGGGGACTTCGCATTTTCTGGGCACGACCTTCTCGTCGGCGCAGAACATCAAGTTCCAGAATGCCGAAGGGCATCAGGAACTGGCGCAGACAACCAGCTGGGGCGTGTCGACCCGGATGATCGGTGGGCTGATCATGGTGCATGGCGATGATGACGGGCTGCGCGTGCCGCCGCGGGTGGCGCCCTATCAGATCGTCGTCGTGCCGATGCTGCGCGACAGCGAAGAAGATGCCGCGATCCTGGATTATTGCGGCGATCTGGTGACGGAGTTGAACAAGCTGGACGTGTTCCGCGAGCCGGTACGCGCGCTGCTCGATCGCCGTCCGGCCAAGGCGGCGAACAAGCGCTGGGGCTGGGTCAAGAAGGGCGCGCCGATCGTGATCGAGGTCGGTGGGCGTGACGTGGCGGGCGGCAATGTTTCCGTCATTCGACGCGACCGGCTCTATCGCGCGGACGGCAAGCTCGACAGCCAGATCGTGGCGAAGGGGGATTTCCTGGCCGGCGCCACGGCGACGCTGGAGGAAATCCAGCAGGCTCTGCTCGCGGATGCCCAGGGGCGGCTGCACGGCAATATCGACAAGTCGATCACTTCGCGCGATGCGCTCAAGGCTTATTTCGGTGCAAGCAAAAAACCGGGGTGGGCGCTGGTGCAATGGTCCAAACCGACCGGCGCGGCGCTCGACAAGGTGGTCGAATGGCTCAAGGGCGAGAAGCTGACGCTGCGGAACGTGCCGAACGATGCGGAGGCGGCGGACGGCCTGTGCATCTTCACCGGCGACAAGGCGGTGGAGCGGGTTCTGGTCGGGCGGAGTTACTAATTGAAAACACCCGTTCGCTTCGAGCGAAGTCGAGAAGCGGTTGCGTGACCGTATCTCGACTTCGCTCGATACGAACGGAGGTCAGCGCAAAGGCTAACCTGCGCCTTTACAGCACATATTTGCTGAGGTCGGTGTCGCGCGCGATCTCATTCAGCTGCTTTTCGACATAGGCGGCGTCGATCACCAGCGTCTCGCCCTGGCGATCCTCTGCATCGAAGCTGACATCTTCCAGCAGTTTTTCCATCACCGTCTGCAATCGCCGGGCGCCGATATTTTCGATCTCGCCGTTCACTTCGGCCGCGATGCGCGCGACGGCACGAATGCCGTCTGGCGTCAGATCGATGGTGACACCCTCGGTCGCCAGCAGCGCACGATATTGCGCCACAAGGCTCGCCTTGGTGTCCGACAGGATCGCGACGAAATCATCCTCGGTCAACGCCTTCAACTCCACCCGGATGGGCAGGCGGCCCTGCAATTCAGGCAGCAGGTCGCTGGGTTTCGCGACATGGAAGGCGCCCGAAGCGATGAACAGAATGTGATCCGTCTTGAGCGGGCCATATTTGGTCGAAACCGTCGTGCCCTCGATCAGCGGCAGCAGGTCGCGCTGCACGCCTTCGCGGCTGACGGAACCGCCGCGCACGTCGCTGACCGCGATCTTGTCGATCTCGTCCAGGAAGACGATGCCGTTCTGTTCGGCGCTGGAGATGGCGACGCGCGCAACGTCGTCCTGGTCCAGCCGCTTGTCCTGCTCTTCCTCGACCAGCTTGTCCCAGGCTTCGGCCACGCGCAGTTTGCGCCGCTTCTTCTGGGTCTGGCCAAATGCCTTCGACATCATGTCGCTCAGGTTGATCATGCCGACCTGACCGCCCAGCCCCGGTATCTCCATCGGCATGGAGGGGCTGTCGGCGACTTCCACCTCCACCTCGACATCGTTCATCTGATTATTCTCGATCCGCTGGCGGAAGGAGAGGCGCGTGGCCTCGCTCGCTTCCTTGCCGGTCAACGCGTCGAGCAGGCGCGCCATCGCGGCTTCGGACGCGGCTTCGCGTACAGCCTCTCGGCGGCGGTCGCGTTCCAGCCGCACGGCTTCCTCGACCAGGTCGCGGACGATCTGCTCGACATCGCGGCCGACATAGCCGACCTCGGTGAACTTGGTCGCTTCCACCTTCACGAAGGGCGCATCGGCAAGTTTTGCAAGGCGGCGGCTGATCTCTGTCTTGCCGCATCCGGTGGGGCCGATCATAAGGATATTCTTGGGCGTCACCTCATCGCGCAGGTCCGGCGAGAGGCGCTGGCGCCGCCAGCGGTTCCGCAAGGCAACAGCGACGGCGCGCTTGGCGTCGGCCTGGCCGATGATGTGCGCGTCGAGCGCGGAAACAATGGCTTTGGGGGTCAGGTTGTCGTTCATTTCAGACTCCCCCCTCCCTTTCAAGGGAGGGGTAGGGGGTGGGTGCGATTGCGGCAAGCAATCGCCTGCAACTGATAGGGATAGGTCGAGTCGCGTTTCACGCGCTACCCACCCCAACCCCTCCCTTGAAAAGGAGGGACTTTGATCTGTCAGTTCACGCTATCCAATTCCTCGACCACCAGCTGGTCGTTGGTATAGACGCAGATCTCCGCCGCGACGGCCATGGCCTTGCGCGCGAGCGTTTCGGCATCTTCCTCATATTCCACCAGGGCCCGCGCCGCTGCGAGTGCGAAGTTGCCGCCCGATCCGATCGCCGCGACGCCGCCGATGGGCTCCAGCACATCGCCATTGCCGGTCAGGATCAGCGTCACTTCCTTGTCCGCGACGATCATCATCGCTTCCAGGTTGCGGAGATATTTGTCGGTCCGCCAGTCCTTGGCGAGTTCGACGGCGGCGCGCATCAACTGGCCGTTGTGGCGTTCCAGCTTCGCTTCCAGCCGCTCGAACAGGGTGAAGGCGTCCGCTGTGGCCCCGGCAAAACCGCCGATGACCGATCCGTCGTGGAGGCGGCGAACCTTGCGGGCATTGGGCTTCATCACCGTCTGCCCCATGGAGACCTGGCCGTCACCGGCCACGATCACCTTGCCGTTCTTGCGTACCGACATGATGGTGGTGCCGTGCCAGACCGGGAAGCTGCTGGCATGGGCGTTGGAGTGTTGGTCGTTCATGGCGCGGCATATGGGAGCGATCCGCACGCCGCGCAAGCATCGGCAAGCCAAGCGCCGGGCTGTGTCATTTTCTGGACGGAATTATGACAATTCGTTCAGGAACCAATTCCGGTTAATTGACATTGTGCAACGCAGCAAGGATCATGATCGAGCAACGGGACGGAAAGGACAATGCATGTCTCTGAAGGCCAGGGCTCGCGAAAAAGTCGAGCGCGCAGGGATATCCAACTATTCTTTCGACCATGACGTGCTGATCATGTGCGGCGTGCGCTACACCGTTTCCGCATGCGACTGCGGCGAACCGGAATGCGATGGCGTTCGGCTGGAAAAGCACGCAGCCTTGACGGACCGCGTGCTGCAATAGGTGATCAGTGCATCGCGTCCTTGCCCGCACGCCCGACGGATTCGATATCGCGGCCCGCACCCTGCACCGTGTTGCAGGCGGTCAGCGCGGACATGAGCAGTCCCGCAATCATGAGAGCAATAGTTTGACGCATCGACAGACACTCCCTTGTCGTGATGGCGTCCCTATAGCGGGGCGGTCCGGCAGTGATAAGTCCATTTTGTGATTTGCCTCGCGACCAGATGCTTGACAGCGGCCATGACGGGTGCCAATGGCCGCATCCTCCTTTCAGGGGGCGCGTAGCTCAGCGGTAGAGCACACCCTTCACACGGGTGGGGTCACAGGTTCAATCCCTGTCGCGCCCACCACGACTTACCGGTCGTGGCAGGAAATATTATTTCTCGACATTGATCTTTTCGTCCGCGTCGCGCTAATTTCCGGCGCTCTGATCCGGTGTCCTT
>DATFDS010000198.1:0-3798 GCA_035251955.1 Sphingobium sp.
GCCACAGCCCCTTGGGCGCCCAGGCGTAGAAAAGGCTCATCAGCGAGGCCGCGCCATCGCTGATACAGGCGTCGACGACCTGCCCCTCCCCCGTCCGCTGCGCCGAGAGGATCGCAGCCAGCAGTCCCGCGATCAGGAACATCGCGCCCCCGCCATAGTCGCCGACCAGATTGAGCGGCACCGGCGGCGGAGCGTCGGCGGTTCCCATGCCGTGCAGCGCGCCGGTGATGGACAGATAGTTGAGGTCGTGCCCGGCGCGCAGGGCGAGCGGGCCCGACTGGCCCCATCCGGTCATCCGGCCATAGACCAGGCGAGGGTTGCGCTTCAGGCAGACGTCCGGCCCTACCCCCAGCCGTTCCATGACGCCGGGCCGGAAACCCTCGATCAGCGCATCGGCCTGCCCGATCAGGGAAAGCAGGCTTTCAAGGTCACGCTCATCCTTCAGGTTCATGTGAACGACATTGCGGCTGCGGTGCAATATGTCGCCGCCCACATCGTCCCACGCGCCCGCACCGGCGCTGGCGGCACGCGCAACGCGGATGATGTCCGCGCCCATGTCCGCCAGGATCATCGCCGCGAGCGGCACCGGGCCGATCGCATCGATCTCTATGATGCGGATGCCTGCCAGCGGCCCGGTTCTGTCCGTCATCGGACCAGCGCCTTCAGGCCAATCGGGTGATACAGACCTTGTCGATGCCCAACGGCGCGTCTTGTCACGGCTTTCCTCGCTTCATGGCAGATCGCGAAATGTTGGGCGGGATGCGGCGCACGGGAACCTTCTTTTAGATAGGCACGCCTTCCCTCAGACGAACAGGCCGAGCCGCTTGGCCCGCAACGCCGCCTGCGACCGGCGGCGGACGCCCAGCTTGTCGTATATCTGCTGTAGATACCATTTGACCGTCCCTTCGGTCAGGCCCAGTCGTTCGCCGATTTCCCGATTGCGCAGGCCGCCCGCGACCATCGTCAATATCTCCTTCTCACGATCGGCCATGCCCGACATCAGGCAGGAATCGGAAGCCTCGTCATCCTCCTCCTCCGTTTCGATGGCCGGTTCGCCATGGATGAAGGACACCACGCGCGACGCGAAGATGTCGGCGGGCGTCTCTATATCCGCCTTGCAGCCATAGGATTCGCTTAGAAGGCTACAAATGACCTCCCCTTCATCCAGGAAGATACGAACCCATCCGCATGGTTCCGCGACCTCGATCGCGCTGCGCACGGCGCGCCTCGCCTTGAAACGATCGCCCTGCTGGACAGCGATTTCCGCGAGCAGCAAGTGGAACATGACGATGGACCGCTTGGCACTGGTCCGTTTGGCCAATTCCAGCCAGCGCGTTGCAACCTTCTGCGCGCGGGCCAGGCGCTGACGCTGGATTTCGATCCTGAGCCAGGCAATCGCGATGGCCTCATTCTTCTTGGTCGGCGTCAGCGTGGGAACAGGTTCCTCGTCGACCCGGATGTCGCCCGCGAGCAAGGCCGCTTCCGCCGCCGCAACCTGCCCCGTCTTTACCAGCACCCGCACCTGTTCCGCGACGACGAGCGCCCGCAGCCGGTCCAGCCCACATTCGATCGCGACGAGATGCGCTTCTTCCAGACCCGCCAGCGCACCGGCGGCATCGCCCCGCGCGAAAGCCAACCGGGCGCGGACGACATAGCCCGCCGCCACCTCGTCAACCAGACCCCAATGACGGATGACCGGCTGATACTGGTCGATCAGCTGGCCCGCCCGGTCCAGTTCACCCACATCGTAGAGCAGCTCCGCCAGCGGCAGAGCAGGCACCGCCGCGACGCTCGACCCGGGGCCGACATTCTCCTCCGCATAGGACAGCGCCTCATCCAGGAAGCGGCGGGCCATGCCCATCTTGCCCTGGTCGACAAGGGTCGGCGCCACCGTCGCCTTGAGCGCGATCGACGCGAATTCCGATCCCGGCCGCGCCAGGGCGCGCTTCGTTTCCGCCTCCAGTTTCAATATGTCGTTGAAATGATAAAGTTCCCGCCGGGCGGACATCAGCTGCGCGACAAGGGTGCAGCTGAGATAAGGCTCGTCGTCGCCGAGTTCGAGCAGCAGCTTTCCAGCATCCGCCTCCACCAGGTGCAGATTGTCGCGCGCCGATTCCAGCACCAGCCTGCGATGCCGGACCAGATAGCCGAGCGTGACATTGTCTGGTTCGCGCTGGGCGATGTCGGCAGCGGCGTTGATGAACCGCTCCGCTGTCGTATAGGCGAGCGACCGGGTGCGCCGCCATGCCAGAGCAAGCAGGAGCATCGGCCGCGTGCTGATAAGGGACCAGGGCAGGTCCGTCGCCAGCTCGTCGATATAATAGAGATAACCAGCGTAGATCATCTTGTTCGCCAGCGCGTTGAGCTGGTCGGCGATGAACTCCCGGTCCTTGCTGAGCTGCGCGTGCTGGAGTGCAAGGAAACCTTGCCCGATCTCCGCATAATAGAGGCTGGCGCGACAGTGGAGCTGGGACGCCAGTTCGGGCTTGCGCTCGGTCAGATAGGCTATCGTCATCTTGCGGAACAAGGGGTGATAGACATAGTGGTCGCGCTTGTCCTCGACAGCGGTCAGGAACAGGCCGGCGCGGTACACCTCATCCAGCGTCGCGCGCGCGCTTTCGTCCGCCATCACCGCCGCGCAGGCCGACGGGGTCAGTTCGGTAAGAATCGACGTTTCCGTCAGGAACCGCCGGATATTCTTGGGCAGGCCGTTGACCACCTCCTCCTGGAAGTAGCTCGTCAGTTCGCCGTGCAGGCTCTCTGAAGGACGCTTCCATTGCCCGCCGCGAGCTTTTTGCCAAAGATAATTTTCGCCCGCCATCACAAGACCCGAGGCCCAACCGTCCATTTCCTCGACGATCGTCTGCATGGCGTCCGCGTCGATCGGAATGCCCGCGATCCGCGACACCAGCTCGGTTGACTCTTCCGGGGTGAAACGCAGGTCCACCGGTCCCACTTCCACCAGGAAGCCCAGTGCACGCACGCGGGCGATGGGGATACCCAGGGCGGCGCGCGAAATCAGGATGGTCGTGATGGCGTCGCGCGCGCCGGCGATCAGGGCGCTCAGGAAATCCCACACATCGGGCGGCAGCAATTGTGCGTCATCGATGATGAGGATCAGCTTGTCGGCATATTGAACCGCGAGCCGCGAAACCCATGTGTCCGCATCTTCATCCGGGCCAATCGCGGGCCAGTCCAGCCCTGCCGCCCTGCCCGCTTCCTCCAGTGCCAGGAGGAAGGACGGCAGATCGCGTATGCCGGCTCTCACCGCCAGCCAAAGGGCAGGCCGGCCAGCCTTTTTCAGGCTTTCGAACCATTGAAGAGCCGCCGTGGTCTTGCCGCTGCCCGCCGGTCCGATGATCGTGGTAAGACGGGATTCCGAGACTTTCCGGGTCAACCCATCCAGCGCCGTCCGGTTCACCAGAACCGTCCTGGGCTGCGGGGCGACGATCGCCGTGGGCACCAGTGCCATTTGGCCTCTCCTATCTTTCGCCGGGTGTCCCGGCTCCATGGGCATCAGTCAAGCAGCCTTGCCTGCCCTTCGCCCCTATCTCTAGATAGGATAAAGGTAGGTAAGGGCGTCCGGCAAGGGCAAGTTCCATCCTTCGACAGGAAGGACAAGATCCGGGCGGCGGGAAAGCCTATCCGCCGACAGGTCCGCCTCTTGCGGGGCCATGGCATGGCCCGGTCACAGACTTTCAGGGAGAGCCGCGATGACCGTATCAAGCCGGAGGACCAACAGCAAATGAGCCAGGATCTGTTCCGTCTGGACCAAAAGGTCGCGCTGGTCACGGGCGG
>DATFDS010000199.1:0-4943 GCA_035251955.1 Sphingobium sp.
TCGATCTGCCAGTCTGTTCTTGATGGACGTGCATGTATGCGCTTGCCATCCCATAGATCAGTGATTACGGTGATGCTTGCATAGTCCGACCGGACGGTCAATATATTTCGACGGTCGAGCGGATGATCCACAGGACGGCAGCATCTTGGATGCGATGCGGCGGGCGGCTTTGAGTTCAACTTAAAATATCAGGACCTGAAACATGAACGGACATGGATTGGATGCCGGAACTTCGGTGCATCGCTCCGCGACAGACTGGCTTTCCTCTCTCCGGTCCCGCGATATCGGTGCGGTTGAACTGCTGGATCTGCATGTCGCCCAGCTGAACCGGCATAATGACACGATCAACGCCATCGTCGTGCGCGATCTGGAGGCCGCCTATGCAGCGGCACGCGCCGCCGACAATGGCGCTCCGACGGACGACAGGCCGCTGCTCGGCCTGCCGATGACGATCAAGGAATGTTTCGGCGTCGAAGGGCTGCCCACGACCTGCGGCCTGCCGGTTTTCGCCGACAACAAGGCGACGCGCGACGCGGAGGCGGCGGCCAGGCTGAAGCGGGCCGGTGCGATCATCTACGGCAAGTCCAACCTTCCCCCCGGCGCCTTCGACTGGCAGTCGGACAATCCGATCTATGGCCGTACCGTCAATCCATGGGACGTGACGCGCACGCCCGGCGGATCGTCGGGCGGATCGGCCGCGGCCGTCGCCGCCGGCTTCACCCCGCTTGAGCTTGGCAGCGATATCGGCGGATCGATCCGCGTTCCGGCGCATTGCTGCGGCGTTTACGGCCATAAGCCCAGTTGGGGCGCCGTGTCCCTTCAGGGCCATGTTCCACCGGCGCCCGGTCAGGATGTGCCCGTCGATCTGGGCGTCGGGGGGCCGCTCGCGCGCAGCGCGGCCGACCTGGAACTGGCGATGGATATTCTGGTCGGCCCCGAAGATCGCTTCGCGCCTTTCTGGTCCGCCGCCATGCCGGCCGCTCGACGCGAATCGCTGAGCGATTTTCGCGCTGCCGTCTGGCTTGATGAAGATGCCTATGCCACGGACCATCGGTGCCTGGCCGCGATGGAAGAATGGGTCGAAGATCTCCGTCGGCTGGGTGTCAAGGTGGAGCGCGCCCGCCCGCCGATCAACTGGGCGGATTCCTATGATATCTACCTGCTGACCCTGTTCCAGTTGACCGCGTTAGGCCAGCCGCCCGAAGCGGCAGAGGCGGCTCTTCGCAAGGCGGACGCCCTTTCGCCCGACGACAGCTCCTACCCGGCCTATGTGCTGCGGGCCATGCGGATGCGGCACTTTGAATATCTCCATCTGACCGAACGACGTCGGGCCCTGATGCGGTCCTGGGCGGAATTCTTCACCAGCTACGACGTGCTGATCTGCCCGACTTTCCCCACGGTGGCCTATCCGCACGACCGGCGGGGGAATGAGCATTCGGACCCGATCGACGCCCATGAGCATCGCGAGATGTTTATCAATGGCGTCGCCCGTCCCTATATGGACAATCTCCAGTGGCCGTCCGTCGCGACCGTCGCCGACCTGCCGTCGACCGCCGTTCCCACCGGGCGTTTTGTCGACGGCATGCCCGTCGGCCTGCAGATCATCGGGCCCGCCAGGGAGGACCGCACGCCCATTCGCTTCGCCTCGCTCGTCGAGCGGGAGATCGGTGGGTTCAAGGTTCCCGACGGCTTTTAGAGCGTGAGGGGATTTGTTCGGATCGAAGGGAAATTATAATCGGGACAAATCCCCAGGCGTACAGCGATTCATTATCGGTTTTTGGGAAACGGCAAGACTGAAGGGAGGCGAGGATGTGGACCGGCAGCGTGACTTCGGGATCGGATCACGTCGAACGACTCAGTCATTCGGGCGTGGTCCCGCCACCCCCGGGTTGGGCGATGGAATATATCCAGCTGGCGCCCGCGTCCGGTCAGGGAGAATGCCAGGACCTGTTCCTGCCCGGCCTGATGTTGCGGAGCTGCAGCTGCCAAACGATCTTGAGCATGTCGGGCTGCGGTGAGCGGGAAAGACACATCTTCGTCTTTCTGTCGAACATGCAGGGGGAGGGGCGCCTGAACGGCCGGCCGCTTGGCGAAGGTCTGACAACGGTATGCGGCGTCCAGCCGTTCGAAGTCGTCCTGCCGCCGATGGACATGCTGGGCCTGACGATTACGCGCGAACTGATGGACGAATATCTGGAAAGCGTCGAAGGGCTGGTCGCGCCCGACTGGATGGGCAATGGCATTCACATGGTGGGCGATCTGGAAACGACCTCTAGGGCGGCCAAAATGCTCAAGGCGCTGGTCACGCAGCACCATGGCGATCCGGCTGCGCTTGCGGACGAAGAGGGGCGGAAAGCGGTGATTGCATCCGTCCTCGATATATTGGTGCCGGTCATCATCGGTGCGGAACCGACTGCCGATTATGGCTGGTGCAACCGGTATGAGATTGTGCGCCGCACGCGCGAATATATTCTCGATCGAATCGATGAGCCGCTGCAGATCAGTGAAATCTGCCGGGATCTGGGCGTTTCCCGGCGGATCCTGCAATATAGCTTCCAGGACGTGCTGGGCATCAATCCCGTTGCTTTCCTGCGGATCCTTAGACTTAACAGGGCCCGTCACGATCTGGTCCGAATCGGTGCTCCCTTGCAGGTCAAGGATGTGATCGACCGCTGGGGCTTCTGGCATCCCAGCCGGTTCAGTTGCGAATATAAGCAAATGTTCGCGGAGCTGCCCTCCGAAACCCTGCGGCGCTGCCGGGCAGCCTGAAAGACAGGCTTTGGAATGTCCGTGCCAAGATTGGATACCCTCCGGCCCTGAACAAGAATTAGCATCCCACCTTAACGAGCCATTTAGGTGGAGAGAATCATGCAGACGGGTTTCCTGAAAGTCGAAGGTGCGGAACTTTATTATGAAGTGCGGGGAAGCGGCCCGGCCCTGGTGATGATCGTCGGGGCAGGCGGCGACGCCGGCTTCTACGAGGGCGCGGCGGAGGAACTGGCGGACGCCTTCACCGTGATCACCTACGATCGGCGCGGCAATTCCCGGAGCAGCGGGCGGACCGACAAGCCGATGCGGTTCGAAGAGCAGGCGGACGATGCGAAAGCCATCGTCGATGGCCTTGCCGGTGGAAAGGCGCTCATATTCGGCAGCAGCCTGGGCGCGCTGATCGCGCTCGATGTGGCGGTGCGCCATCCCGATGCGGTCGAAGCCTTGATCGCGCACGAGCCTCCGACGGTCCGGGTGCTGCCCGACAGCGATGAGCAGGTCGCCTATCTGAATTCGATCCATGCGACCTATCGCGAGGAAGGCGCCTATGCGGCGGGGGGGCGGTTCGCATCGTCCTTCCCCGGCGAGGGCAGCTATGAGTGGCCCGCCGCGCTGGAGGAGCGCTTCGGCGGCAATGCCGATTTCCTCTTCAGCACCGAATGGAACAGCATCGTCGACTATCGGCCTGATCTGGAAGCGCTCAAATCCGCCCCCTTCCCGATCGTCATGGCTGCCGGTTCGGCGGACCGGGGCTGCTATTTCGCCCGTTCCGCGGCCGTGATCGCCAAGGAAATCGGCGCGGAGTGGGCCGAGTTCCCCGGCATTCATCTGGAGGCCGTGGCGCGACCGGCGGTGCTGGCCGGGGCGCTGCGCGTCGTCGCGACCGGACTGCATGTCCGGGTGACGCAGTCGATACCCGATCAATGGTCGGGCCTGAACGGCTGAGCGCCGTCTGACGACCCGGGCGCTCCGAAAGTGAAAATAGAGGTTCATGACCCGCCGTGCCGGGTCATGAACCTCCAGCGCCGATAGCCTTACCAGAACGCGCTGTGAGCGCGCCGTGCTACATTCAAAGGAGAGCCAATGAATCCGTCCGCCATCGATTCCCTGGTTGCGCCGTTGCCCGGGCGCCATGACCGCCTCAGGATCGACGGGGCGTTCCTTTATACCGCCGATCCGGCGCGGCCGGTGATCGCCGATGGATCGCTGCTGGTGCAGGAAGACCGGATCGTCGCGGTCGGCCCGCGTGCAGAGGTCGATGCTTACGAGTCGGGCTTGCCTTCCGTGACAGGCTCGACCCGGCATATCGATGCGACCAACAGCATGATCCTGCCGGGTCTGGTGAACAATCATTGGCATGAAAGCAGTGCGCTCATGGCGCTCGGCACGGTCACCGAGGATCCCGACGACAGCGACACCACATCGGGGGGCATGGCCGACGGCGCCGATGTTTCGGCGGCGTCCGGGCATTTCCTCCAGCTGATGGACCTGGTGGAGGCTCTGCCGCCCGAGCTTGCCTATCTTTTCGCGCTTCGGTCCTATGCGGTGCAATTGCGATCGGGCACCACCTGCGTCGCCGATTTCGGATCGGCCAATCGGCCCGGCGAACTGGCGCAGGCCATATTGGCCACCGGCATACGTGGCGTCGTGACTCAATATGGCATCGACGGTTCATGCCCGGCGAACGAATCCCGCTTCGTGCGGACGCGGGACACAGACGGGACGCTCGCCGAGATGGAAGCCATGCTGTCGCAATATGGACAGCATGAATCCGGCCGGCTGCGCGCCATGCCGACCGCGCTTTGGCAGATGTGCGCTAGCGACGAACTGCTCGTCGGGGTGGAGGCGCTTGCCCGCCGGTTCGGTACGCCCTGGGGCTCCCATCTTGCGGGCTTCGGCAATGAAGCGAAGGCGACGCAACAATATTTCGGTGTCCGCGCCATCGAGCGCATGCATCGCCTCGGCCTCCTGTCGGACCGTCTGATTTCGGTTCATACCGCCTATGCCGACGCAGACGAATTCGACTGGCTCGTCCAGTCCGGCGTGCATCTCACCTATTCGCCGCAGAAATATGGCGCCAGCGGCGAGGCGCCGATCATCTCCACCGGCCTGATCCTCGACTTCCTGAAGGCGGGGGCTCCGGTCGCCTTCAGTTCGGACGGCGACGTCAGGCC
>DATFDS010000200.1:0-7407 GCA_035251955.1 Sphingobium sp.
CTCTTCGGCTATTCGTCGATGGTCTATGCGACGGTCGTCATCGCGATCCTGTCCTACCTCGTCTGGCTGCACCATTTCTTCACCATGGGATCGGGCGCGAGCGTCAACAGCTTCTTCGGCATCACGACGATGGTCATCTCCATCCCGACGGGTGCCAAGCTCTTCAACTGGCTCTTCACCATGTATCGCGGGCGCATCCGCTTCGAACTGCCGATGATGTGGACGGTCGCCTTCATGCTGACCTTCACGGTGGGCGGCATGACCGGCGTGCTGCTCGCCGTCCCGCCAGCGGACTTCGTGCTGCACAATTCGCTGTTCCTGATCGCGCATTTCCACAATGTCATCATCGGCGGCGTGCTGTTCGGCATGTTCGCGGCGATCAACTACTGGTGGCCCAAGGCGTTCGGCTTCAAGCTCGACCGGACCTGGGGCGTGCGCAGCTTCTGGCTGTGGGTGGTGGGCTTCTGGGTGGCGTTCATGCCCCTCTATGTGCTGGGCCTGATGGGCGTGACGCGCCGCATGCGGGTGTTCGACGATCCGAGCTTGCAGATCTGGTTCGTGATCGCGGCGCTGGGCGCGGTGATGATCGCGGCGGGCATCGCCTGCATGTTCATCCAGTTCGGGGTGAGCATCTGGAAGCGCGAGGAACTGCGCGACACGACCGGCGACCCGTGGGATGGTCGCACGCTGGAGTGGGCGACCAGCTCGCCGCCGCCCGATTACAACTTCGCCTTCACCCCGGTCATCCATGATGGCGACGCCTGGGCCGACATGAAAAAGCGCGGCTATCAGCGTCCGCTTTCCGGTTACGAGCCGATCCACATGCCGAGCAATACCGGCACCGGGATCATCCTGGCCGGTCTGGCCACCACCTTCGGCGTCGCGATGATCTGGTATATGTGGTGGCTTGCGGGCCTGAGCTTCGTCGGCATCCTGGCCGTCGCGATCGGCCACACCTTCAACTACAAGCGCGACTATTACATCCCCAAGGATGTGGTCGAACGCACCGAGGGCGAGCGCACCCGTCAGCTCGCCATGCAGGGCTGAACCATCATGGCAAGCACACCCACCGCCGACGCCGCCTTCCTCGACAAGGACGGCAACCCGCTTTTCCACCTGCCCCATGAGCCGCACCATCCGGAGGGTTCGAGCACCGGGCTGGGCTTCTGGCTCTACCTGATGAGCGACTGCCTGATCTTCGCCTGCCTGTTCGCGACCTTTGCCGTGCTGGGCGGCAACTATGCGGCGGGGCCGGGGCCAAAGGACCTGTTCGACCTGCCGCTGGTCGCGGTAAATACGGCAATGCTGCTGTTCTCTTCGATCACCTATGGCTTTGCCATGCTGGCAATGGAGAAGGGCCGCACCGGCGGAACCCTGGGCTGGCTGGCGGTGACGGGGCTGTTCGGCCTCGCCTTCCTCGGTATCGAATTGTTCGAGTTCGCGCACCTCATCCATGAGGGCGCGACGCCGATGCGATCGGGCTTCCTGTCGGCCTTCTTCACGCTGGTCGGCACGCACGGGCTGCACGTCACCTTCGGCACCATCTGGCTGGTGACGCTGATGGTGCAGGTCGCCGGCAAGGGCCTGATCCCCGCCAACCGGCGGCGGCTGATGTGCCTTTCGATGTTCTGGCACTTCCTCGACGTCGTCTGGATCGGCGTCTTTACCTTCGTCTATCTCATGGGGATGCTGCGATGAGCGCGCACGATCAACATCAGGATCATGGCCATCATGGCGAGAGCCATGCCCATGGCACCATGGGCAGCTACATGATCGGCTTTGCGCTGTCGGTGATCCTGACGGCCATCCCCTTCTGGCTGGTGATGACCGGTGTGCTGGGCGACCCGCAGCTGACGGCCTTTACCATCATGGCCTTCGCCGTGGTGCAGATACTGGTGCACATGGTCTATTTCCTGCACATGAACACACGCTCGGAGGGCGGCTGGACGATGATGGCGGCGATCTTCACGATCGTGCTGGTAATCATCACCCTGTCGGGATCGATGTGGGTCATGTATCATCTCAACCACAATATGATGCCCATGGCCGTGCATGACATGAGCCAGATGCCGTGACGAAACGGCGGCGGTCGGCGGGGTTCCTGATCGGCCTGTCGATCGTCGCGGCGCTGGCGGTGGCCGGCCTCACGAACCTCGGCCTGTGGCAGATCCATCGGCTGGCCTGGAAACGCGACCTGATCCACAAGGTGGAGACGCGTATCCATGCCCCTCCGATAGCGGCGCCGCGCCAGGCCGGGGTGGACGATGCCTATCTGCGCGTGACGGCGAGCGGCCGCTTTCTGCATGATCGGGCGACGCTGGTGCAGGCGGTGACGGCGCGCGGCGCGGGCTATTGGGTGATGACGCCGCTGGAGACCGACCGGGGCTTCACGCTGCTCGTCAATCGAGGCTTCGTGCCGCCGGAAGCGCGGCACAGCTATGCCCGGCCCCGCGGAACGGTGCGCATCGTGGGCTTGCTGCGGTTGAGTGAACTGCGTGGCGGCTTCCTGCGTGCCAATGATCCGCGCGCAGACCGCTGGTATTCGCGCGATGTAGCCGCCATCGCGAAGGCGCGCCATCTCCCCTCCCCCCTCGCCGGCTATTTCATGGATGCGGAGGCAGACCCCGCTTCCAACGCGCTGCCGATCGGCGGGCTGACCGTGGTCAGCTTCCCCAACAGCCATCTCTCCTATGCCATCACCTGGTTCGTGCTGGCGGCGATGGTCGCGGGCGCATACATGATGCTGATGCGTCACGAATGGAAAGAGCGCCAGGGATGAAGCACCGCATGCCCATCAGCGCGCGCTGGCTGCCGAGCCAGTGGCCGGCGGATGCCGCGGGCCGCAAGAATATGGCGCTGCTGGTGCAGTTGCGCTGGATCGCCATTGCCGGACAGGTCGCAACGATCCTGTTCGTGCATTGGGGCATGGGCATCAACCTGCCGATCGCTGCCATGCTCCTGGTGGCGAGCGTCGCGGCGGCGGTGAATGTCGTGACCTTCGCCGCGCTGCGTCACCGCACCGACGTGGCGCATATCGAACTGTTCCTGGCGCTGCTGTTCGACGTGCTGCTACTGACGGCGCAGCTGTACCTGAGCGGCGGCGCGACCAATCCCTTCATAGCGCTCTATCTGCTGCAGGTGGCGCTGGGAACGGTACTGCTCGACCGGTGGAGCGTCTGGGGCATAGTGCTGGTATCGACGTTGTGCGCGGCACTGCTGTCCTTCGTCTATCGTCCGCTGGGGCTGAGCGATGCGCTGGAGGGCCATCTTTTCGACCTGCATATCGTCGGTACATGGATCTGCCTGACGATGATAGCCGTGCTGCTGGTGCTGTTCATGGCGCCGGTTGCGCGCAACCTGCAGGCGCGCGAAGCCTATCTGGCGCGGCTGCGGCAACAGGCGGCGGAGGAAGAGCATATCGTGCGCATGGGGCTGCTGGCATCGGGCGCGGCGCATGAGCTGGGGACGCCTCTGTCGCAGCTGGCGGTCGTGCTGGGCGACTGGCGGCATATGCCAGAGATCACGGATCACCCCGCACTGGTCGAGGAAGTAGGCGAGATGCAGGCGGCGGTCCAGCGCTGCAAGGAGATCGTTACCGGCATCCTGCTGTCGGCCGGCGAAGCGCGCGGCGAGGCTCCGGAAGTCACCAATGTCCGTACCTTCATCGACGGCATGGCGGCGGACTGGCGCGCGGCCAATCCGGGCATGCCGCTGCGCTGCGACTTCGGGCCGCATGACTATCCGCGCATCGTCGCCGACCCGGTGATCCGCCAGGCGGTCGGCAATCTGCTCGACAATGCGCGAGAGGCGGGAGCGACCTATATCGACCTTGTGGTCGGGCGCGACAGCCATTCCATCAACATTGCCGTGCGCGACAATGGCAGCGGCTTTTCCGAAGAGATGCTGGCCGATTTCGGCAAACCCTACCGGTCGAGCAAGGGCAAGGAAGGTCATGGCCTGGGCCTCTTCCTGGTGGTCAATGTGGTGCGCAAGCTGGGCGGCAGCGTTTCGGCGAGCAACGGCGCGGATGGCGGCGCGCTGATCCTGCTGCGGCTGCCGCTGGGCACCGTGGCGCTGGAGGAGACGGAGCAATGAGCGATGAGCGGCTGCTGGTGCTGGTCGAGGATGATGCGGACTTCGCGCGCACCCTGAAACGGTCGTTCGAGCGGCGCGGCTATCGCGTGCTGACGGCGGACAACAACACGGCGCTGGTGACACTGCTGGCCGACAATCATCCCGGCTATGCCGTTGTGGACCTCAAACTGGGTCCGGAATCGGGCTTGGTGTGCGTGCAGACGCTGCATGCCCATGACCCCAGGATGCTGATCGTGGTGCTGACCGGCTTCGCCAGTATCGCGACGGCGGTAGAGGCGATCAAGCTGGGCGCATCCAACTATCTCGCCAAGCCGTCCAACACCGACGATATCGAAGCCGCCTTCGCCCGGTCGGCGGGAGACCCCTCGACCCCGCTCGCACCCCGCCCGACGTCCATCAAGACGCTGGAATGGGAGCATATCCACGAAGTGCTCAAGGACAGCGACTTCAACATTTCCGAAGCGGCGCGGCGCCTGGGGATGCATCGCCGCACGCTTGCACGCAAGCTCGCCAAGCGTCAGGTCGGATAATTTTCAGGTCACGCGAAAGGGCATGACGGCGTGGAACAGCGCCTCGCGCGAGGACACGTTCATCTTGGTGTAGAGCTGGCGGACATGACTGCGCACCGTATCTATGCTGAGTTCGAGATTCGCGGCGCAGCGTTCGACATTATCGCCCTTGAGCAGTTGTTGAAGGACGCGGTCCTCCGCCTGGGTGATGCCGAAATAGGCCCGATAGCCGGTGTAGCGAATCGATTCCGCGTCGCTGCGGCGGCGCAGTTCCAGTCCATAGAGCCGCTCGGCTCCCTCGGCAGAAGATAGGAGCCGCATCACCGCCACGACATTGCTGCCGTCGGCAAGGCTGTAGGAATCGACGAACACCGCGCTATTCCCCAGCCGTGCCGCTTCCGCCGGCAGCGCCGCTGCGCCGCTGTTCTGCGCAGCCGCCAGCACCCCGTCCTTGCCATCGAGCCAGCCTTTGGGTGCCAGTGCAGCGCGCGCCGCATCATTGGCCCACAGGATTCGGAACTGGCCGTCCAGCATCAGCCGCGCCGTCGCCCCGGACCCCAACCAACTGAGCGCCGCGTCGTGCAGCGCCTCCCTACTCATCTCCACCCCAGCTCGCTCCCCCAGCGAAAATTAATATCTGCCTGACATTCTGTGTCATTTCGAAACAGGACCCGCCGCCGATCCCGGTTCTCGCTACATAAACATCCTTAATTTCTCGAAAACTTTCCGCGTCACCAATTTTGGTGATGCGAATCGGCATATGCCGAACGTAATAAGCGCTCCACGACAAAATTAATAAAAGATTACAGCAAGGAACTCCTGACGGATAATTTCCAACTCAAGTCAAACATTCTTGAGACGAAACTATCCAGTCCTGACGTAGCCTTCAATTGCGGGTCGCATCGCAGTTTAATGGCCGATTACGGAGGGACAATGCCAATAGCAAAAAAGATAGGACAGATGCTCGCCACGGCAGTGGCGGTCGCGATGTCCTGCAGCTACGGCAATGCTTGGGCGTCGGACTTGGTCTACACGCCCAACAATCCGTCTTTTGGCGGAAATCCGTTCAATTCTGCCCATCTTCTGGGCGTAGCGAACGCGATCAACAAATATAAGGACCCCAGCGCGACGACCAGCTCGGACCCGTCGCAACAGTTCCTGCGCACGCTTCAGAGCCGGCTGTTGTCCACGCTCGCAACCCAGATCACCGACGTCATCTTTGGCGAGAACGCACAGGATAGCGGTCTCATCAAATTCGGCGACCAGGAAATCAGCTTCGTCCGCGGCGTCGACTCCGTCACGCTGACGATCAGCGATCTGGCGAGCGGATCGGTCAGCGAGATCGTCGTTCCGCTTCTTCAGGGAGCCAGTTAATGCCTGTGTCTTCGCTGCTCCGCACCGTTGGCCTGATGATGGCCGCGACGGGGCTCTCCGGTTGCGCCACCTATAGCGCCAAGAGCTGGACGCCGCCGGTAATGGCCAAGCCGTCCCAGGTCCAGAACCGGCTGCTCGCCCTGCCCTCCAGCGGCAAGCGCGTCGCGGTGGCGGTCTATGGCTTCACCGACCAGACCGGCCAGTTCAAGCCGACCGACAATGTGCAGACGCTCTCCCGCGCCGTGACGCAGGGCGCGACGTCGATCCTGGTCAAGGCGCTGCAGGATGCGGGCAACCGCCAGTTCTTCCAGGTGATCGAGCGCGAGCGGCTGGACAATGTGCTGCGCGAACGCGCCGTGATCCGGGAAATGCGCGCCTCCTATCTGGGCGAGAAGCAGGTCAACCCGCAGGCGCTGCCGCCGCTGCTGTTCGCAGGGCTGCTGCTGGAAGGCGGGATCATCGGCTATGACTCGAACGTGAAGACCGGCGGCGCGGGCGCGCGCTTCCTGGGGATCGGCGGCAACTCGCAATATCGCGAGGACACCGTCACCCTCTATCTGCGCGCAGTGAGCGTGAAGACCGGCGAGGTGCTGACTTCGGTCAACGTCCGCAAATCGATCGCTTCGGTGGCGCTGGGCGCCAACGCCTTCCGCTATGTCGGGTTCAAGGATCTGCTGGAACTGGAAGCGGGCGTGACCTTCAACGAGCCCGACCAGCTGGCGGTGCAGCAGGCGGTGGAAAAGGCCGTCTATGCGCTGATCGCGGAAGGCGCGCTGCAGGACCTGTGGTGTTACGGCACGACTGAGGATTATAGCGAGCAGCTGCTGCGCGACTATGTCGCCGAGCGGGACTCGATCAAGGCCGACGCCGTGGTGCTGCCAACGCGGGCCGATGGCAGCAAGGTAACGGGCGCCTGTCGCGTCGCTCCGCGCCAGGCCGCCGCCGCGCCACAGTTTCAGACAAGGATAATGCAGGCTCCCGCCATGGCAGGGGCACCCCCGTCACGCGCACCGATCGTGCCCGTGCCGGCCGGGATGTAAGAAAAGAGAGGATGAACCTGAACTTCTAGAGAATTGGGCTGGTCCGCCGACGACAGTGATTGGCGTCAAGACGCCGACGGACCAGGTCGGGCAGGTTTTGCGGAAAACCCGTCCGGATCGTGCAAAGCACTCACGCCACGATAGTGGCACAGATGCGCGTGCAGAGGCAATCCGCCTCTGGCCGGAAACCCGGTTGCATGCGTCTGTTCAAGTGAGCCTTGATCGATCCCTCTCCCTCCGCCGGCTGCCCCTGAGGCCGGGCAGAGCAGCCGAATCTCTCCGGCCATAACAGGGTGTCGCCATTTTGGGGGCATTGAGGCTGTCATGCCTCTATTGGGAGAATGTGGGATGAAGAAGATTCTTTTGACCGCGGTGTCGGCGCTTGCGCT
>DATFDS010000201.1:0-2504 GCA_035251955.1 Sphingobium sp.
AGATTTTCGAACTTCAGGAACACCTTGCAGCCAAGCATGGTCGAGAGCGTCTGGCTGACCAGGGTCGGCGTATGCACGACCGCACCCGAAATCCGCACGCGGGCCGCGAGGATGTCGTCGACGGAAACGGGCAGCGGCAACGCGCTTTCGATCTTGCTCAACGTATTCATGGCGCTGCCCCTAGCTTAAATTTGCGGCGGAAGGAACTGGCCCTCGCGGAAAACTCGCCCTATGCAAAAAGCCCACGCGGCTAACTGTACGAGGCATATGGCTAATATCGCGTTTATCGGCCTGGGGATCATGGGCGCCCCGATCGCGGGGCACCTGGCAAAGGCGGGGCACAGCCTCACCGTGTACAACCGCTCGATCGGCAAGGCGAAGCGCTGGGCGGAGGCCTATGGCGGCGCGGTGGCGGTGAACCCGGCCAAGGCGGCCGAGGATGCGGATATCGTCATCAGCTGCGTCGGCACCGACGATGATCTCGCGCAGGTGACTTTGGGCCGCGACGGCGCGTTCCGGTCGATGAAGGCGGGCGGCCTGTTTATCGACCATACCACCGTTTCGGCGCGGATCGCCCGACAGCTGTTCGTGGAGGGCGAGAGCCTGGGCCTGCATTGCGTCGACGCGCCGGTTTCGGGTGGTCAGGCGGGCGCGGAAAATGGTCGGCTGTCGATCATGTGCGGCGGCACGGAGCCGGCGGTGACCGCAGCGAAGATCGCGATGCAGTCCTATGCCGCGCGGATCGTCCACGTCGGGGGCGCAGGCGCGGGACAGACCGCCAAGATGGTGAACCAGATCTGCATCGCCAACGTGATCCAGGGCATGGCGGAGGCGTTGCGCTTCGCTCAGGCGGCCGAGCTGGACATCGACAAGGTGTTCGATGCGATTTCAGGCGGCGCTGCGCAAAGCTGGCAGATGGACAATTATTGGAAGACGATGGCGCAGGACAGTTTCGATTTCGGTTTTGCCGTCGACTGGATGCGCAAGGATTTGGGGCTGGCGCTGGACGAAGCGCGGGCCAATGGCGCGACGCTCCCCGTGACGGCGCTGATCGACCAATATTATGCGGACGTGCAGGCCATGGGCGGAAGCCGGCAGGATACAAGCGCGCTGGTACGCCGGATCACGCGGGCATGAAGCATCGGCTGCTGGCGGCTGTGGCCGCGCTCGTCCTGCCCTTTCCGGCTGCGGCATCGGGCGTCATCGACAATGTGAACGGCATCGCGGTCGATGCTGGCGGCAAGGTCGTGCGCTTCGGCGCGATGCTGATCGATGACGAGGGGAAGGTCGAGCAGTTGCTGCCCGGCCGCTATCAGGAACCGCCGCGCAAGAAGAAGCTGAAGAAGGGCGAGACATGGCCCAAGGGGCCTGACTTCAAGCTGGATGCGGGCGGCAAGACGCTGATCCCCGGCCTGATCGATGCGCATGGGCATGTCATGGGGCTGGGCCTGTCGCTGATCACGCTCGACCTGTCGGGCACGCGATCGTTGGCGGAAGCGCAGGCGATGATTCGCGACTATGCCACCGCCAATCCGGGGCGAAAATGGATTTTGGGCACCGGCTGGAACCAGGAGCTTTGGGGCCTGGGGCGTTTTCCGACGGCGGCTGAACTCGACGCGGCGGTCAGCGACGTGCCGGTCTGGCTGGAACGGGTGGACGGCCATGCGGGCTGGGCCAACAGCCTGGCAATGCACGCCGCCAATGTGAGCGCCACGACCAAGGCACCGGCGGGCGGGCGGATCGAGATGGCGGGCGGCAAGCCGGCCGGTGTGTTCGTCGACAAGGCGATGGACCTCATCCAGCGGGTCGTGCCGCCCCCGGCGCCCAAGGATCGCGACATCGCGCTGGAAAAGGCGCAGCAGGTGCTGCTGGCGAACGGCGTCACCGCCATCGCCGACATGGGCACCGGCATAGAGGATTGGCAGGCCTATCGCCGCTCGGCCGACCGCGGCGCGCTGCGCGTGCGGATCATGGCCTATGCGGCGGGCCTAGAGAATATGGTGCTGATCGCCGGGCCGGAACCGACGCCCTGGCTCTATGACGATCATCTGCGCCTGGGCGGCCTCAAGCTGGTGCTGGACGGCGCGCTCGGGTCGCGCGGGGCGTGGCTGAAGGCGGACTATGCCGATGCGCCGGGGCAGCGCGGGCTGCCGATGATCCCCTCCACCCAGTTGCGCAATGTCATGAGCCGCGCGGCGATGGACAATTTCCAGATCGCCGTGCACGCGATCGGCGATGCGGCGAACAGCGAAATATTGGACGCGATCACCGAACTGGCGCTGACCTACAAGGGCGACCGGCGCTGGCGGATCGAACATGCACAGATCGTCGATCCCGCCGACCTGCCGCGCTTTGGGCAGAATGGCATCGTCGCGTCGATGCAGCCCGCGCATGAGGCGTCCGACTGGCGCATGGCAATGGCGCGCATGGGCGAGGCGCGGCTGAAGGGCGCCTATGCGTGGAAAGCGATGCTCGACCATCGCGTCCCCCTCGCCTTCGGGTCC
>DATFDS010000202.1:0-2183 GCA_035251955.1 Sphingobium sp.
ATCTGCTGATGCAGCATGTGTCCGTCGAGGGCATCCGGACCGGCGCGGAAGCGGTGGACGTCAGCTGGATCGAACCGGTCGAGCCGGCCGCGAACGTCCCGATGCTCAGCGACATGTAGCCCAAGCCTGCTTTCCGCCGGATCCCGCTCGACGCTCGCGTATCAGGCTGCCGTGCGTCGTGATGCTGCGGGCCGCGCCGGTCCTGGATCTAGAGCGGGATGACGTTAGATGGATTCAAGTTGCCTTCGCTCGAAACGAACGGATCAAGGTAAAGTCATCCTACTCTAGCACCGAAGGCGGCTGCTCGAGCGGCATCGGTGGACGCCCCCGGCCCTGCTGCCATTGGGGCATGTTGACGACCGCATTGGCGCCTTTCGAACTGTAAAAACACCGTCGAAAAGCGCATACAACCAACATGTTATTTTGGTTGTATTGAAATTGCGCTATAGCTTGGAAATGCGTGCTTTTTTCCCTTCGGTCCAACAGGCATTATTACTGCTCGGGAGGCTCGACGGCCGCCTGGTCAACAGTCCGGCCGCGGACATCTGGTTGGCGCGCGCCCGGCTGAAGGGCGCAGCGATGCTGGCGAGTGCCGCGGCTGTCCCGGTCAGCGTGAAGGAGCTTCAGGACTGGATTTGCGGGCGCACGGCCCCGCCCCGCCATAGCGAAGGGCTGAATGACCCGCTCTCGATCGCGGCCTTGGTCCATTTCGCCCTGTCGGCGTCCGATTCCCCGCATGACCCGCTGGCCCGGGCGACGCTGAACGTATCGCGTAGCCTGCTCGACGATCGCAAGGAAGCGCAGCTGTGGGCGCCCGAAGACCTGGTGCGGTTCGGGCCGAGCTGGCGGGCGGTGCAGGCCGCGCTGGAGGGCCCCTACCCTGCCCCGTCACTGGACGCTCTGGCGACCCGCCTGATTGCCTTGCGGGCCGACCTGGCCGCGCCGGCGAGCGAGGGACAGCTGCTGACGACGGTGGACGGCCGGCAGTTGCGGATCGACCCGAAAAGGTCGGATCTGGGCTGGGTGCTGGCATGTCATGTTCCGGGCGCGCTCGAAGCCGCGGGACTGACCCTGCGGCGCTTGCCGAGTTTCGTCGATCTGCCGCGTTTCCTGCCGGAGACGGTCGACGCATTGACGGAGCAGCTTGCCGCGATGATCCAGCGGCAGGCGCAGGAAGGCCTGGTAGAGCTTGATCGACTGGAGGCGCGGCTGAGGCGCTTGCCCCAGGAATTGGACGTGACGAAGCGAAGCAAGGCGCCGCTGCTGATGCGGCTGGAGCTGGCCTATCCGGGGCTCGGCAAGACGGCGGTGGCGCGGCTGCTCGACATCTCCCATCAAGGGGCGACGAAGCTGATCGCGCAGGTGGACGCACTGACGGGTGGTCGCATCGGCAGCCAGCGCTGACGGAACGGGGCCCTGTCTTATCCCTCTAAGAACACAAGGAAAGAATCTCCGCTTAGGTTATAAGGTTTATAGGGAAAGTTAGAGAGTTACGCGCCCGAAACAGGGGCTCCAGCCCCCCGAAATCGCGCGAGTCGCGCATAGCGGGCTGTTCCTGGAAGGTCGAGCATTCGTTCCTGAAATGTCGGGGCCGCCGTTCCTGAAATGTCGGTTGATCGTTCCCGATGGGTCGGACACCGTTCCTGGAGTGTCGATGCGCGGTGTCTGCGATTCGCGCGACAAGCGGGATTGAATCACTTCGCTCGAAGCCTGTCCGAAGAAGGTTCAAAACGGTGCCGTGAACAGCGGTCCGATCGGCGGATTTTGGACGGGGCGGTGCGCGGTCGATCCCATACCGACACTTCGGGAACGCTCCGCCCGCGATCGGGTCATCGCACTCGACATTTCGCGAACGAAGCATGCGGATCAGCGGTTCTGGCGAAAGAAGGCAGCGGGTGGCAGGAGCACCCCAAGCGCAACCGCCCGCGCGGGGCGGCGCATGCAGCGGGTCAGAGGCGGTGGCGGTTCTTTTCGTGAAAGCGCCGGACGAAGCCGATAAAGGCCTTCTGATAGTTGACTGGCGTGCGCGACGGATCGCCATCGAGCCAGGTGCGGAAATCCTGGTGCAGGGACTGATAGTCCCAACCGGGACATTCGGCGCGCAGGGTTGCCAGCGTCGCATCGGTGATCTCGCCGGCGCTCGCGCGGGTCGAAAGGCCCGTGACCGTGCGGCGAATGACGGC
>DATFDS010000203.1:0-4784 GCA_035251955.1 Sphingobium sp.
CACAAACAGCCTCGTATCCGCCGCCGTCACACCACGATCCGTCGCCTTGCCGGGAAATAGCCCCTCAAGCCGTGACCACATCGCATCGCTCACAACAAATCGGCTCCGGTCCACAACATCGCTCCCAAAAGGGAGCTTGAAACACTTCTCAGCCCAAAATGGAATCCCTATTGTCCACAGGCCTTAGCCGCGTCGACAAATTCGGAAGGATCTGAAATCGGCCAATGTCGGACATATTCCCCCTCCCGCAAGCGGGAGGGGGTTAGGGGGTGGGCTTAGCGCAACGTTGCACTGGCCCACCCCGCTGCGACTATATTCGCTGCGCTCATGAAGTCTCGCTGCCCCTCCCGCCAGCGGGAGGGGAATGGATCAGCCCACGTTCCGACTTCCACCCAAATCGTCCCCGCATAGCCGGGATTTTGCGCACATCACCTAAGCGGTTGCGTCGTTCCAGAACCACTTTAAGGCGCATCTGTGCCGTCCACCCTTTCCCCTGCCCGTCCTCACCGCCCGCTCTTCGCCATCGGCCTCAGGCTGACCGCGGTCATCTGCCTGTCCGTCATGTTCGTGACGGTCAGGCTGGCCGACGCGCGCGGCGTCCATGTGCTGGAATCGCTCTTTTACCGGCAGGCGCTGGCGCTGCCGATCGTGTTCGCCTGGGCGATGACGAGCGGCGGACTGAAATCGATCCGGACCGGGAGGATCGGCGTGCATGTCAGCCGGACGGTGATCGGCATGACGGGCATGGTGCTGAATTTCCTGTCCTATATCCTCCTGCCCCCGGCCGAGGCGGCGACGATCGGCTTCACCATGCCGATATTTGGCACCATATTGTCCGCCCTGATCCTCAAGGAGAGCACAGGCCTTCACCGGTGGAGCGCGGTCGCGATCGGCTTTCTGGGCGTGCTGGTGATGATCCGGCCGGACAGCGGCCATTTCCCGCCGATCGGGCTGGCCGTCGCGGTGGCGGCCTCGCTCGTCACCGCCTGCGTCAGCCTGGTCCTGCGCGAGCTTGGCCGTACCGAAGAAGCGGGCACGGTCGTCTTCTGGTTCACCCTGCTGTCGGTGCCCCCGCTGGGCGTGGCGATGCTGTTCGTCGGCCAGGCGCATGATGCTGCGACCTGGGGGCTGCTGCTGCTGATCGGTGTGGTCGGCGGGATCGCGCAACTATGCCTGACGGCGGCGCTGCGATGGGGGCCGGTGTCGCTGGTGCTGCCGATGGATTACAGCACGATCATCTGGACCACGCTGCTCGGCTGGGCGCTGTGGGGCGTCCTGCCGGAAGAAACCACCTGGATCGGCGCGGCGCTCATCATCCTGAGCGGCCTCTATATCGCCTGGCGCGAACATGTCCGCGCCAGGCCCCGAACGTCAGCCTAGCAGTTCCGCGTCCAGGCTGATCTCCGCCTTCAGCAGCTTGGACACCGGGCAGTTCGCCTTCGCCTTGGCCGCCAGTTCCTGGAACTGCGCATCGTCGGCGCCGGGGATCTTCGCCTTGAGCGTCAGCTTGCTCGCGGTGATGGCAAAGCCGCCTTCCTGCTGTTCCAGCGTCACGACGGCGTTGGTTTCCATCTTGTCCGCCGTCAGGCCCGCTTCGCCCAGGATCAGCGACAGCGCCATGGTGAAGCAGGAGGCATGGGCGGCCGCGATCAATTCTTCCGGATTGGTGCCCGGCACGCCTTCGAACCGCATGGCGAAACCATAAGGATGCGCATCCAGCGCGCCGCTTTGGGTGGAAATCGCGCCCTTGCCGTCTTTCAGGCCGCCGCTCCATACCGCCGAACCGCTGCGATTGATCTTCATTGCGTCCTCCTGCCTTGGCACCGGGGAACCCCAGCGGTGCCCCCTTGGTTTTGTCAGCATAGCGCGATTCTTCGCAGGAGAGTGACAATGGCTGACATGGTGACGGAAAATCCCGGCGATCTGATCGCCTCCAACCGCGTCGAAGGCACGGTCGTCTATAATCGCGCCGGGGACCGGCTGGGCCATATTTCCAACTTCATGGTCGACAAGCGCAGCGGGCAGGTCCGCTATGCCGTACTGTCGTTCGGCGGCTTTTTGGGCATGGGTCATGATCATTATCCGCTGCCCTGGTCGATGCTGAACTATGACATCGACAAGGGCGGTTATGTCGTCGATCTGACCAAGGAAACGCTGGACAATGCGCCCAGCCACCTGCCCGGTGAGCAACCCGATTACAATGACGCCTATGGCCGCAGCGTCTTCCAATATTATGGGCTCATCTACCCCTGGTGATCGGTTTCAAATCCCGATGGAGGGCGTGAGGCAGAGCCGCCTCGCGCCCTTTTTCCATGCCTGAACGTCAGATGAATCCGGCCGCCTAGATTTCGACACATTTGGACGCTCGGCCATTGTCTACCGGCTGAATAGAATTATTTTCCTCTCCAAAAGCGGATGAGGATGAGATGATGGAGCGATTCGGACATATATGTGACGCGCGCCAGCCGGTGGTTCTGACCATACCGGGTCTCAACAATAGCGGGCCCGGCCATTGGCAGACGCTGTGGGAAGACATGCGCGGCGATTGCCAGCGGGTCGATCTGGGCAGTTGGGCCAGCCCCAATCGCAACGCCTGGGTGACGCGACTCGACGCCGCCGTTCGGGAAGTCAACGGGCCGATCATCCTGGCTGCACACAGCCTTGGCTGCCTGGCGGTAGCCTGGTGGGGCGCGCTGCAGAGCCAGGCCTATGGCTGGCCGGTGACAGGCGCGCTGCTGGTGGCGCCGCCCGATTGCGACCGCATGGAAACGCCGGAAACGATCGGCGGCTTCGGACCGACGCCGCGCGGGCAACTGCCCTTCCCCTCCATCGTCATCGCCAGCCGCAACGACCCCTATATCTTCTTCGAACGCGCCCACAGCATCGCGAAAAATTGGGGCAGCACTTTTGTCGACGCAGGATTTTGCGGCCATATCAATGCCGACGCCGGCCTGGGCGAATGGGGCTTTGGCCAGGCGCTGCTGGAGCGGCTGATCGACGATGCGCATGACCAGGTCTCGGCCATGCGGCAGATGCGGCCGGCCATCCCGCTCGCCCAGCATGAACGCAGGCTAAGCGTCATGCGGCAGATCGGCTGACCTTATCCGGGGTGCGACAAGAGAAACTTGCGCACCCCAAAATTTTGCTTTTTTGTCTATCTTTACAGTTGAGATAAGAAGCGGCCAAGAGGTGCTTATGAGTGACAATCGACCGATTGAATTTACGCGCAATGGCCGCGGTGACGGGCAGCGCCACGATATCGCCGCCAGCGTGGACAAGGTTCGCAGCGTCCTGGAAGCGCTACGCTTCGGGTCGATCACGCTGACCGTCCATGACGCACGCGTGGTGCAGATCGACGTAACCGAAAAGACGCGCCTTTCCGCCTGACGGCGTGCGGGGGCACAAGAAAAGGGTTGCGTGACTGAGCCGCCGGGCAGGCGGTGAATTTGAAGCAGCAGGGGGTGGGCCGCTTACTGTCCAGAACACCATTCCCAGACCATCGGCTTTGACCGGATAGCCGGAAAAGCCGCGATCAACATTCACCGGACCTCCGGAAGGGGAATATTATGATTGCGCGTTTTCTGTTGCTCGCCGGTGTGGCGGGCACTTCTCTTATTATGCCTAATGCTTTTGCGCAGGATGCGGCTCCGCCGGCCACCGACAGCGCCGAACAGACCAGTCCTCGCGGCGAAGTGATCGTCGTCACCGCCCGCCGCCGTCAGGAAACGGCACAGGAAGTGCCGCTCGCAATTTCCGTCATTCGCGGCGACAGCATCGAAGCCACCGGCAATTTCAACGTCGTGAAGCTTCAGCAGCTGGCGCCGACGCTGCAGGTCTATACGACCAATCCGCGCAATACCTCGGTCAATATCCGTGGTCTTGGCGTGCCGTTCGGCCTGACCAGCGACGGCTTCGAGCAGGGCGTCGGCATTTACGTCGATGACGTTTACAACTCGCGCGTCGCAGCCGCCACCTTCGACTTCCTCGACGTCAACCAGGTCGAAGTGCTGCGCGGCCCGCAGGGCACGCTGTACGGCAAGAACACGACCGCCGGCGCGATCAACATCACCACGAACCAGCCGACCTTCGATTTCGAAGGCCGCGCCGAGCTGACCGTGGGCAACCTCGACTACAAGCAGGCCAAGGCCGCCGTATCCGGCCCGCTGTCGGACACGGTCGCCGCGCGCATCGCGGTCGCCGCGACCAGCCGTCGTGGCACGATCTACAATGTGACGAGCAACCGCTGGATCAACGAGCAGGACAATCTGGGCCTGCGCGGCCAGCTGCTGTTCAAGCCCAATGATGATTTCAGCATCACGCTGTCGGGCGACTATAGCAAGCAGGACCCGGAATGCTGCGGCACCGTGTTCGTGCGCGTAGGCCGCACCCAGCGGCCGCTTACCCGTCAATATGACGCGCTGGCCGCCGCGCAGAATTATGTCGTTCCCAGCCGCAATCCCTATGACCGGCGGACCGATCTCGACAGCGAACTGAATGCCGGCAACAAGATTGGCGGCGTATCGGCGCGTATCAAATGGAATGTCGGCCCCGGCACGCTGACGTCCGTCACCGCATGGCGCTTCTGGGACTGGAAGCCGGCGAACGACCGCGACTTCACCGGCCTGCCGATCGTGTCGAAATCGCAGAACCCCTCGCAGCAGGACCAGTATAGCCAGGAATTCCGCTACAATTACGAAAGCGACAAGATCGACTATGTCGTCGGCCTGTTCGGCTTCAAGCAGCGGATCGACACCCAGGGCACCGAGCAGCAGGGCAGCGCCGCG
>DATFDS010000204.1:0-11279 GCA_035251955.1 Sphingobium sp.
CACCGCGACCTTCGTCTATCCCGAAATGCTGAGCGAGCAATATCAGGCGATTGCCGAGAAAACGCTCGACAGCCTGCACATCTTCGCCCCCAAGGCAGACACGCCGGAAGGTGGCGCGGTGCAGGCAGGCAATGCCGTGGAAGCGTCGGGGCAGTAAAGCGCCCCCGATGTCCGCCTTGGGTGGAGAGCGGACACTCCCCCTCCCGCAAGCGGGAGGAGGTCGGGGGGTCGGCCAGCGCAGCGCCTAGCCCATTCCCACCCCCTAACCCCCTCCCGCTTGCGGGAGGGGGAACATGTCCGCCCCTGGCCAAAACCCGACGTGCGGAGAGCAGCCGGTCCCGCCGGGGACCGACCGCTCTCCAATCTTCGCTCGGGCCTTGTCCGATCAGGCCGCCTCGGCCGCTTCGGCTTCCGCGGCCGGCAGGCGGATCAGATAGTCGAACGCCGACAAGGCCGCCGTCGAACCCGCGCCCATGGCGATCACGATCTGCTTGTAGGGGACCGTCGTGCAGTCGCCCGCAGCGAAGATGCCCGGCTGGCTGGTTTCGCCCCGCGCATCGATCTCGATCTCGCCGCGCGGGGAAAGGGCGATCGCATCCTTCAGCCATTCGGTATTGGGGACGAGACCGATCTGGACGAAAATGCCCTCCAGTTCGACATCATGCTCGGTGCCATGGTTGCGGTCCTTGTAGCTGAGGCCTGTCACCTTGTTGCCGTCGCCCTCCACCTTGGTGGTGAGCGCCGAGGTGATGATCCGCACATTGGGCAGGCTGGCGAGCTTGCGCTGCAACACCGCGTCGGCGCGCAACTGGCTGTCGAATTCGATCAGCGTCACATGGGCGACGATGCCGGCCAGGTCGATGGCCGCTTCGACGCCGCTGTTGCCGCCGCCGATCACCGCCACGCGCTTGCCCTTGAACAGCGGACCGTCGCAATGCGGGCAATAAGCGACGCCCTTGTTGCGATAGTCCTCCTCGCCCGGCACGCCCATCTGCCGCCAGCGGGCACCGGTGGAGAGGATGAGGGTACGGCCCTTCAGCGTCGCGCCATTTTCCAGCACGACCTCATGATAGCCGCCTTCGGTCTTGGCCGGGATCAGCTTCGCCGCCTTCTGCAGGTTCATGATCTCGACGTCATAATCCCTGACATGGGCCTCCAGCGCGGACGCCAGCTTGGGGCCTTCGGTGCGGCTGACGGAGATGAAATTCTCGATGTCCATCGTGTCGAGCACCTGGCCGCCGAAACGCTCCGCCGCAACGCCCGTGCGGATGCCCTTGCGCGCCGCATAGATGGCCGATGCCGCGCCAGCCGGGCCGCCGCCGATCACCAGCACCTCGAACGGATCCTGCTTGTTGATCTTCTCCGCCGCGCGCGCTTCGGCGCCGCTGTCGATCTTTGCGACGATCTGCTCCAATTCCATCCGGCCGCTGGCGAAGGGCTGCCCGTTCAGGAACACGGTCGGCACGGCCATGACCTTGCGCGCGTCGACCTCGGCCTTGAACAGCGCGCCGTCGATGGCGACATGGCTGATGCGCGGGTTGAGGATGCTCATCAGGTTCAGCGCCTGCACCACGTCGGGGCAGTTCTGGCAGGACAGCGAGAAGTAGGTTTCGAAGGCGAAGTCGCCGTCCAGATCCCTGATCTGTTCGATCAGATCCTGCCCCGCCTTGGACGGATGACCGCCCACCTGCAGCAGGGCGAGCACCAGCGAGGTGAACTCGTGCCCCATGGGGATGCCCGCGAACGTCACGCCGATATCCGTGCCCACGCGGCGGATCAGGAAGCTGGGCTTGCGCGCATCATGGCCCGCCAGCACCAGCGACACCTTGTCCGACAGTTCGGCGATCTCGGTCAGCAGGCCTTCCAGTTCGCGCGATTTCGCGCCTTCGTCCAGCGACGCCACCAGCTCGATCGGCTGCGTGATGTTCGCCATATAGGCCTTCAGCTGGCCCTTGAGATTTGCGTCCAACATTATTGTTCTCCATGGGTTGGGCGCGCCGATCCGGGGCACGCGACTATCCTTTCGCCGGAATGGGTAGGACCCTATGGTCCGGCGTCAAAGATAGCGATGATTTCGTGAGGTAAAACCCCGCCGGGCCGGGGAGGGTGCCTCAGACCCAGCCCGGCGGGTGCCGTGTCAGGTCTTAGATCTTGCCGACGAGGTCGAGGCTGGGAGCCAGAGTGTTTTCGCCCTCTTCCCACTTGGCCGGGCAGACTTCACCGGGGTGGCTGACCCAATATTGCAACGCCTTGATCTTGCGCAGCAGTTCGGTGGCATTGCGGCCCACGCCCTCCGGCGTGATTTCGACCAGCTGGATCACGCCTTCCGGATCGAGCACGAAGGTGCCGCGGTCCGCCAGGCCGACGCCTTCGCGCAGCACGCCAAACTGGTTGGAGATGTCGTGATTCTGGTCGCCCAGCATATAATAGTTGATCTTGCCGATCGCCGGCGAGGTGTCGTGCCAGGCCTTGTGGCTGAAATGCGTGTCGGTCGACACCGAATAGACTTCCACGCCCAGCTTCTGCAGGGTGGGGTAGATGTCCGCCAGATCTTCCAGTTCGGTCGGGCAGACGAAGGTGAAGTCGGCCGGATAGAAGAAGAAGACGGCCCACTTGCCCTTCACGTCCGCATCGGTGACGTCGACGAACTTGCCTTCCTTGTAAGCGGTAGCCTTGAAGGGCTTGAGCGGGGTGTTGATGAGAGCCATGGGCATTCCTTGCTTTAAGGGGTTACTGTTGCCTGGCCTATGTAGGGAAAGGGTCGCGTCGGCGGAAATTGGTTTTCTCACGCGTGGAGATTGAGAAAAACGATCAACACTTCGGTTATTGATCGACAGAGCCGTCTCTGGGCTTTTCCAGCACATAGGTCATGGCTTCTTCCACCATGGCCAGCGCTTCTTCGATCGAGAATGTCGATGAATCGAGGCACAGTTCCAGCCAGAGCCCGTCGACCATGGCCGTCAGGCCGATCGCGGCGACGCGGGCGCGCGGCCGGGGAATTTGCGGGCCTGCTTCCCGCAGCAGCGCTTCGAGGCGCTCGCGACCGCCGCCATAGGTTTCGGCATGGGTCTTGGCGATTTCCGGGCTGGTCTTGACCAGGCTCCAGAAGGAAATCCAGGTCGCAAGCAGATTGGGGTCCAGCACGGGCGGCTGGAAATTGGCGCGCAGATAGGCCCAGAGCCGGTCGCGGGGATCGGGTCCGGCTTCGGCGACGGCGCGTTCCATCGCGGCCGCAACCTTTTCCCCGACATCGCGATAGGTGGCCAGGATCAGCGCCTCGACACCGTCGAAATAATGGGTGAGCAGCCCCGCCGACACCCCGGCCCGCGCGCAGATCGCGCGTACCGACGTCGCGCCGACCCCCTTTTCCGCAAGGCAGCGCGCCGTCGCGTCGATCAGCGCCTGCCGCCTGACATCAGCCGTTTCCCGGACGAACCGCGCCCTGCCCTGCCCCTTGATGGGGCGCCCTGCAACTTTCTGCTCCACGTCCTCTTCCCGTCACCATCTGCTCCCCATTGGACGGCCACCGGACGCCCTTCCCTGCAGGATGGATCGAAGACCAGCGTTCACCCGTTTAAGACCCGAATTGCAAGGGGAAAGATGAATGATGTTGAAGCAGATCGGCACCCTTGCCCTGCCTCCGCTGCTGTTTCTGGGGCTGGCCGGCGGCTGTTCCAAGGCGCCGGACAAGCAGGCGGCCGGCAACAACGTCGCTGCAGACCCGACCGTCGAAGCCATTCAGGAGCCCGATACCGTAGGAACGGCCGCCAACGAACCGGCCGGACTTGCGACCGACCAGTGGGTCGGCCGCTGGACCGGACCTGAGGGCCTGGTCCTCGATCTCCAGCCGTCTCCGGATGGTCGGCCGGGCCATTATGCCATTACCAACCGCGACACGCTCGATCGGCAAGGCGATTATGCCGGCGTCGCGCAAGATGGGGTGATCCGCTTCACCCGCGATGGCAAGCCGCTGACGATCCGCCCCGGCACGGGTGACGAAACCGGCTTCAAATATCTCGCGGGCAAGCAGGATTGCCTGATCCTGATAGCGGGGCAGGAGGGCTATTGCCGCTAAGGCGCGATCCGCTTGGCACTTATCGCTCCGTCGGCTGTTCAGCATAGCAAGGAAGGAGCGCTGACATGCCACAGCACAAGATGCGGCCGGACGATGTCGAGACGCCGAACGAGGTGGACAAGGGCCGAACGAGGTGGACAAGGAAAGCCTGAAGCGGCCCGATGACCGGAAAAAATCGCCGAATGTCGATACGGGCCTGGCAAATGCAGAACTGCCGCCCCCGGGGAGCGACCCCTGGCACGATGGCCCGTGACGATCGGTCCTAGACCGGCTCGTTCAAAGCTTCCAGGGCGGTGAAGCGCTGCGACCAGAGGGCGCCATAGACGGCCATCCACTGCACCACCGGCGCGAGCCCCTTCACCCGCGCAGAGTAATAGGTTTCGCGCCCGGCGCGGCGGGCGGTCACGAGCTTCGCGCGCTTGAGCTTCCCCAGATGCCGCGACACCATCGGCTGCGAGACGCCGGATATGGGCGTCAGCGCATGGACGCTCTGTTCGCCCTCCCGCACCAGATATTCCAGGATCGCGCGCCTGGTGCCGTCCGACAGCGCTTTGAAAAGTTCGTCGCAGGCTGCGGACCGGTCGCCGCCGATAGAAGCATCGTTCATGCAATTTCCATAACCATCACGTTATGAAAAGATCAAGCCCGGACCCGTTTCGGCCTGTTCCGGAGGCATTAACCAAAAAAAGTTGGGACAGTCCAGCCGCTGAGTCTTTTTCGCCACACCACCCGATATTGAGTCCGGCGAGCAGGCAGGGACTCAACATGTCGTGGCTACCCCCTTCGTTCTCCCCTATGTTAACCTTTATGTGAGGCTTGGAGCCTAAGCTGTTGATCTTGACGGCGGACTCCCGAGGACTCATCGCTGCTACTCGAAACGAACGGGGGCTTGCATATAATGGGTGTCATGGAACGCGTCGCGACGCGGCGGAAAAAGGCGATCGCGCCGGGCGAGACTGAGGCGGCCAAGATCGCGACCGACTGCCTGCTGCGCGGCGACTGCATTGCCGAAATGGCGAAGTTGCCCGACGCCTGCATCGACATGATCTTCGCGGACCCGCCCTATAATCTGCAGCTGGGCGGCGACCTGTTCCGTCCCGAAGGCGGCCGGGTCGATGCAGTCGACAATGATTGGGACAAGTTCGACACGCTGACCAGCTATGACCGCTTCACCAAGGCCTGGCTGCGCGAGGCGCGCCGCATATTGAAGCCCAACGGCAGCATCTGGGTGATCGGCAGCTACCATAATATCTTCCGCGTCGGCACCGCGCTGCAGGACGAAGGCTTCTGGATCCTCAACGACATCATCTGGCGCAAGTCCAACCCCATGCCCAATTTCAAGGGCACGCGCTTCACCAATGCGCATGAAACGCTGATCTGGGCCAGCCAGGGCGAGGATGCGCGCTACACCTTCAACTACAAGGCGATGAAGACGCTCAATGACGAACTGCAGATGCGCTCCGATTGGGTGCTGCCGATCTGCGCCGGGCAGGAGCGCCTGAAGCGCAACGGCACCAAGGCGCACCCGACGCAGAAGCCCGAGGCGCTGCTGTATCGCGTGCTGCTGGCCTGCACCAAGCCGGGCGACGTGGTGCTCGATCCCTTCTTCGGCACCGGCACGACGGGCGCGGTGGCCAAGCGGCTGGGCCGCAAATGGATCGGCATCGAACGCGAGGACAGCTATATCGAGGTCGCGCTGGAACGCATCGAAGCCGCGCTGCCGCTCGATGAATCGGCGCTGTCGATCATGCAGAGCGCCAAGGCCCAGCCCAAGGTGGCGTTCGGCACGCTGGTCGAAACCGGCTATCTGCAGCCCGGCACGCTGCTGACCGACGTCAAGCGCCGCTGGCAGGCGGTGGTGCGCGCCGATGGGTCGCTCAGCGTCGGTGCGGATACGGGATCGATCCACAAGATGGGCGCGACGTTGCAAAATGCGCCAAGTTGCAACGGCTGGACCTTCTGGCATCTGGAGGTCGGCGGCGCCTTGAAGCCGATCGACACGTTGCGCCAGACCTATTTGCTGGCGAACGAGCCGTAGGCGCATACGGGCCGGGTACATGCTCCTGCGAAAGCACTGAAGCGAGACAAGCGGCTCGCATTCAGCCCAGTTGAAACAGCGGAACTGGGCTCCCGCTTTCGCAGGAGCACGTTGTTCGGTAAGCGGGCGTCTTCCGACTGGAAGGATGATATATGCTCCCGCCCATTCCCGCCGACGCCCGGCTATACCTCAAGCCCACATGGTTCGTGCCGTCGCCCATCGGCCTGCCGGATGGTTCGGCGGCGCGCATGGCCAATGGCCTTATCTGGTTCCAGGGTTATGAGCTGACTGCGCGCACGGGCGCCGACCGGCTGGTCCGGACCACGATCCCCGTCGTCGAATTTGCCGACGCCATCTCCCGGCTGCCCGATCCGCTGGCCGCGCGCGCACATCAACTTGCCGCCAATATCTCCGCGCCCCGTGCGCCGCTGCTGCTGGGGGATCGCACGATCCGCTTCAACGCGCCGCAGGTTATGGCGATCCTCAACGTCACGCCCGACAGCTTTTCCGACGGCGGCAAGCATATGGACGATCCGCAGGCCGCGGCCGATGCGGGCTTCGCCATGGCGGCGGCAGGCGCGGCGCTTATCGACGTGGGCGGCGAATCGACGCGGCCCAAGGCGCCGAAAGTCTGGGAAGGCGACGAAATCGGCCGGGTCGTGCCGGTAATCGCACGATTGGCGGCGGCGGGTGTGTCGGTATCCATCGACACGCGCAAGGCGGCGGTGATGGAGGCTGCACTTGGCGCCGGGGCCGGGATCATCAACGATGTAAGCGCGTTGGCCCATGATCCAAGGGCAATGGAGGTGGCGGTCGCTTCCGGCTGCCCGGTGATCCTGATGCACGCGCCGTCATCGGGCGACGATCCACACGACAATCCGGCCGGCTATGCCGATGTCGTCGCCGATGTATTCGACATGCTGGAGTCGAGGGTGGAGGCCTGCCTTGCCGCGGGCATCGCGCGCGAAAAGATCATGGTCGATCCAGGCCTCGGCTTCGGCAAGTCGCTGGCCGACAATCTGGCGCTGGTGAACGGGCTTGCGACCTTCCAGGGGCTGGGCGTGCCGCTGCTGTTTGCCGGCAGCCGCAAGCGGCTGATCGGTGCGCTTTCGAATGAGGCGCCCGCGCCCGAGCGGCTGGGCGGATCGGTCGCGCTCGCCTTCCGCGCGGCGGAGCTGGGCGCGCAGATGGTGCGGGTGCATGATGTGAAGGAAAGCGTGCAGGCGCTCCACCTCTGGCGCGGCCTTGCGGATGCGGGGCTGAGCGCGGTTTAGAGTATCGGTGATGGTCAAGCGAGAGACTTGACCCAGAGGCGATCTGCCTTGCGACCTGCATCCGATTTAACGCGCGATGCTCTTGGCGGGGCAACCGGTCATCCAGACCGGTTGCCTGCTCGATTACTTCACACCGCGAACTCGAGGAAGTCTACGATTTTTCCTGCCTTGAGCGTAAACACAGCCATATACTTGCCTGTAATATTGCGGCTGGGCAGGATGATATCGTCGACCTGTTCGTGCACCACCACTGGACCACGGGCCCACACGGTCCCTGGCGTCACCGTAATCCTGACCTGCGATGCGCTTTCGATGAAAGCCCCAAAGTCGGGCTTGCGAAACTCCGGAGTCTTGCCGATCTGCCCGACCGAAAAACGGGCGTCCTCGGCGAAAAACGACATTACCTTCGCGCCGTCCTTTTCGTTCCACGCGGCGATGAAGGCGGAAACGGTCTCGATATTTGCCTTTTCCTCGGCGGTAAGCGGCAGGACGGCCTCCTGCGAACGATCTGACGACATAACCAATCTATCCTCCATCCCAGTGGTGAAAACCCGTTCGGGCTCCGGCTTGCAAGGACCGGCCACGCGGCGGACCCATGCGGCGTCATCCTGCATAGCGGGATCAGACGGACGGCCGTCTCATTCGTAGAGCAGCCCCATTTCCTTCAGACGCGGTCGCATATCGTAGATGTCGAGACCGAGTTCGCCGGCAGCCAGGCGCTTGCGTTTGATCTCTTCGTTTGCCTCGCGTTCCTGCGCCTTGTTCAGCACCGCGGCGGCATCGGCGCGGGGCACGATACATACCCCGTCATCGTCGGCGATCACCACGTCGCCCGGATTGACCAGCGCACCGGCGCAGACCACCGGCACATTGACCGATCCCAACGTAGCCTTGACCGTTCCCTGAGCATGCACCGCCTTCGACCAGACCGGAAAATGCATCCGGGTGAGGTCGCGCACGTCGCGCACACCCGCGTCGATGATCAGCCCACGGCAGCCGCGCGCCTGCGCCGACGTCGCCAGCAAGTCCCCGAAATAGCCATCGGTGCAGGGGCTGGTCGGCGCCAGCAACAGCACATCGCCTTCCTTCAACTGTTCGATCGCGACATGCAGCATCCAATTGTCCCCCGGTGGGGCCGAAATGGTGATCGCCGAACCAGCGATGCGCGCGCCAGTATAGATCGGACGCATATAGGTCGCGAGCAGACCCGTCCGTCCCTGCGCCTCATGCACGGTGGACACCCCGCATTTCGCCAGGCCGTCGATCACATCGATCGGCGCACGATCCACATTGGTCACGACGCGTCCAGACATTGTCCCAAATCCTCACTTTGCTTTGCCAACCCATCAGGGCTTGATCCATCAAGGGCGCGACACCCCCGGATCAGCCCCAATATTTCCGCTGCTGCCTCAGCGTCCCGTCGACGCCGGGTTACAGGTAGATGACGAAATTGGAGAAGCCTCCCTTACGAGCGCCCATGCCGGAGATAGCTTCGTTGATCTCTTCAAGAGGACGGCCCTCATGCTCGAAGACGGACATTTTCAGGGCTCCGCTTTCGGCAAGCGCCGCAAGCTCACGCCCTTCCTCCGTCGAGAACCAGTTGGAGCCGACAAGCAAGCGGTTGGCCGTCGTAATGTAATGCAGCATGATCGGGAGCTCGCCCTGCACAGCGCCGACATTGACCAGCATGCCGCCGCGCGCCAGGCTGTAAAGTCCATCAAGGAATGTTTCGGTCGGCGAGCCGGGCCCAAGACAGTCGAGAACCACGTCGGCCCCGGCTCCGTTGGTCTGTTCCTTGACCCAGTCCTTGAGGGAACCGTCAAGCGTGGAGAAGACTTCGATACGGTCCGGCGCGATGGCCTTCACCGCCGCGAGCAGTTCCTTGTCCCGCCCCGTCCCCAATATCCTGCGAACGCCCATCGCCAGCGCGCACAGGACGCCGCTCAATCCCAGCGTGCCGCTCGCGCCGTTGACAAGCACGGTGGACGTGACCTTGACCTTGCCCTTCTTGAGCCCGGCATAAGCCGTGCCGACATAGCCCAGGCGAGCGGCCTGCTCATAACTCATGGAATCGGGGATTGGGACCAGGGCACTGACGGGCGCCGTCATATATTCGCCGAAACCGGCATAGGGGTAACGCTCGAACATCTTCCAGGAAAGGCTGGTGTGACCGAAATAGCCGTTGAAGGTGTAATAATCGCACAAGACTTGATCGCCCGTGAGGCACGCATCGCAGGTGCCGCAGGAACGAGCCGGGTTGACGTAGACCCGTTGCCCGACTTCAAAGCCAAGCACGTCCTTGCCCACCGCCACGATCTCACCGGCGGGATCAAGACCGAAGATCGCGGGCAGAGCCGGCAGCGGATATTCGGGATACCAGGTCGACCAGTTGGCGAGGATGTTGGCGAGATTCGGCACGATGCCACAGGCCCTGACCCGGACAAGCACATCATAGGGCCCAGGCTGGGGCGTTTCCAACTGCTCCAGGATGAGAGGGCCGCCGATTTCATGCATCCGGGCCGCCTTCATCGTCGTGGGGATATTCATGGTCTCTCCTCTGCCGAACATGATGCCGGCCAATTTTCTCTTATTCATGCTGCCTTGCATGGATCGCGACAGACAGGTCGCGAGACCCTCTTCGGATATCCAAGCTATATTATTCTTCCATGGAAGATGTCAACTCACGTCTGCGCTGGCGGATCGGTCCGTTGCGTTCCAATCCGCCATTCCCCGGACGATCTGGATGAAACGGCGCAGGGTCGGCGTGTCGTCATCCTGCCTCCATGCCAGCCCCGTTGCGAGCACCGGCGCATCCTCCAGATCGAAATATCGCACACCTTCCCGCGCCAGCCTGCGCAAGGAGGCAGGGACCAGCGCCATTCCCAGGCCCGCCGATACCAGGCTGATGATTGTCTGCATCTGAATCGCCTGCTGTACGACATGCGCACGGCCGCCGTGGCTTGCGAAATAGCCCGTCACGAGATCGTGGAAGACAGGCGCGACCTCCTTGGGGAACAGCACGATGGGCAAGTCGACCAGGGCCCGCGCTGTTACCTGGTTCTCGACCAGCCCGATCCTGCCGTCGCGCACCCAGCTGGCAGGGGCCGCCACGACGAGCGGCTCGGTGATGAGTTGCAGATAGGCAAGTTCAGCAGGCAGTCCGGCAGCCGGTGGAATGATGATGCCCGCATGGCTGCGGCGTTCCAGCAACGCCGGGATCTGTATGTCGCTGGTGGCTTCGTTGAGCCGGAGTTCCACGCCCGGAAATCGTGCCGTGAACTCACGCACCAGCACCGGCAGGACATGATAGTCGGCCGTGCTCACGAAGGACAATGCCAGGCGCCCGACATCCCCGTCGCGCAGCCGCGCGGCGGCATCGGAAAGCGCCTGCAGACCCAGCAGCACCGGCCTTACCTCCTCCAGCCACTGCTGGCCGAACGCAGTCATAGCGACATGGCGTTTGGTCCTGACGAACAAGTCGGCGCCCAGTTCCCGCTCCAGCGCCAGGATTGACTGGCTGAGCGGCGGCTGCGTCATCCCAAGCCGTTCGGCGGCCTTTCCGAAATGCAGCGTCTCCGCCACCGCTACGAAGTGCCTTAGCTGGCGCACATCCATAATGATTCTCTGCGACTTAAAAATACGAGTTTAATATATTTCACACTCGCGCCCAACTGCTCTAGACAGCCCGCCTGTCTAACAAAGGACCGAGCATGCCCCATTATCGTTCCCGCACCAGCACTCATGGCCGCAACATGGCGGGGGCCCGCGGCCTTTGGCGGGCGACGGGCATGAAGGACGAGGATTTCGGCAAGCCGATCATCGCCATCGCCAACAGCTTCACCCAGTTCGTGCCGGGCCATGTGCACCTCAAGGATCTGGGCCAGCTGGTCGC
>DATFDS010000205.1:0-20293 GCA_035251955.1 Sphingobium sp.
GGAAGTAGCAGCCAAGGCATGCGGCTGGTCCGCGCATAATCGATGGCGGCCTCGCAGCCCGCATCATCGCTGATAAACACGACCTCGATCCCACGCCGCCGCAGTTCGGGGTATGCGGCGACCAGTTCGGGAACGAAGGCCCGACATGGGCCACACCAACTCGCCCCGTAATAGAGCATTACCGCCCGCGCCTCGGCAGGCATGGTGGCGGCGGAGGGATGACCTCGTTCAAGCCGCACGAAGTCGTCGTCAATGTCGGCGCTACCGGCCGTCGGCGCCGCTGCGGTCAGCAGCAAAGCGGCAAGGGCGCTAAAAACGCGCATTGATACGCGCGAACATCGTGCGCGGCAGACGCGGGCCATAGACAAAGTCACTGTCCCGATTGGCGCCGGTTTCCAGATCGCGCTGGCGCGCATCGGTGACATTTTTGACGCCGAAAGTCAGGTCGACTTCCCGCGTTCCATCACCGATGGGAAAATGCCGCGTCGCGGTCAGGTCGACGACAAGATAGCTGCCGCTGCGGCGGATCGCGCCCAGACGATTGTTGAGCACATCCATCGGCCCCGTATAGCGCCCCGCCGCAAAGACATCGCATGAGGGGAAGACACGCCAGACCAGCTGACCCACGCCCGAAAGCCGGGGCGTTTTCAGGAAGCGCCGGGTGGTAAGGACGGTGGCGCCATTGTGGAAAACCGGCTGCGGATCATCGTAGCGGGCGTCGATATATGCCATGCCGATGGTCGCGTTCAAACTGCCGGAGAAACGATAGCCGAGGTTGATCTCGCCGCCCGCGACGCGGCTGCCGCTGGCGTTGGTGCGCGTGCGGAACAGCGCGCCATCCCCCGCGCGCTCGATCTCGCCGAGGACGAAGGTATCGCGGATCCGGGTGATATAGGCCTGGCCATCCAATGTGAACGCGCCGTTGCGCCAGGTCGGCCGCCAGTCGAAGCCCAGCGAGACACTGTCCGCACGCTCGGCCGAAAGGCCGGGCGCGTTACGGATGCGGATGGGAGCGGCACCCAGCACATCGACATGAATGTCTTCGCTGAACACATCGGGCGCGCGAAAGCCCGTGGAATAGTTGGCGCGCAGCACCAGCGAGGGGTTGGGCGAGGCCCACAAGCCGATACGAGGCGAAAAGACAAGATCGTCCAGTTCCGAACTCTTGTCCACGCGTCCGCCCAGCACCAAGCGCAGTCCCGTGCTTAGCGTCCATTCATCCTGCACGAAGGCACCCCGCGTGTCGAAGCGGTCGTCCACGAGCGTACCGAGCAGCCTGCCGTCAGCGTCGACGCTGAAATCTGCGACGCTCTCGGTGCGGTACTGAAACCCCGCCAGCAGCGCATGCCCCCCAACGGCCGTTTCCACCCGCGCCTCGGCATAATGGAGCATATTCCTGGTGCGGCCATATTGGTTGCGGCTGATCGCGGCCGCGGCGGCGAAGACAGCCGGGTCGAAGTCCGGCGCGGCGGGATCGGCCTGAACATTGCCCAGTCCGCCATAAAAACTGCGGCGGCGGAGGCTGGAGAGCGCATAGGTGCCCAACAGCCTGGTGCCGCCACCCAGATCCGTCGAGACATGGAGGCTGGCGCGGTGAATGTCGCTCCCGATCGCCTCGGTGATGTTGGCCAGATGAGCAGGCCGGTCCAGCATATTGCCGCCGCGCCGCCGCTCGCTTGTATATTGATAGTCGATGGCCAGCGTGGTTGCTTCGCTCGGTCGCCATTCGACGTGCCCGCCCGCCGTCGCCAGCTTGCGGCGCGCAAGCTCGCTATAGGCGTCGCCGTTGAGATCGATCGCCGGACTGTGCTCCGCCTGCGCGAAGAGATTCGCAAAACCGGATTGGAAGACATGACTGCCCAGCAGCGAACCAAAGACAGCGGTTTCGCCATGGATGCGCTCATAGTCGACGGAAGCACGCAGGCCGTCGCGGGTCGGGCGAAGCGGCAGTACGTTCACCACCCCCGCCACCGCGCCGGGGCCATAGAGCACCGAGGCCCCGCCCTTGACCACCTCGATGGATTCGACCAGCACCGCCGGGATCTGCTCGATGCCGTAAACAGCGGCAACCCCGCTCACCAACGGCAGGCCGTCGAGCAATATCTGGTTATAGGCACCGGGCAGGCCGAGCAGCTGAATTTCGGTGGTGTTGCAGTTCTGGCAATTGCTTTCGGCACGAGCGCCGGCAAGGAACTCGATCGCGTCGGCCAGATTGCGCGGCGCCGCGCGGGTCAATACTCCCGGCCCGACCACATCGGTGCGCACTGGCGCCTCCCGGATCGTGCGAGGCGTGCGGGTGCCGGTAACGACAATGGGCGTGGATGCCTCCGCACGAGCCTCCTCATCGTGAGCGTCGCGTGGAGCTTCTTCACCACCCGCCAGCGCCAGCGCGCATGTCAGCAGCCAATATGTCATATCCCCCCTTCAGGGATGGAAAATGCGGATCAGAACCGATCCTTCTGGCTCATGCGGGCACTTCCTGGCCGGAGTGGATATCCGGGCCGTTCCGGACGCCATAATGCAGGGCGATGACCCGCAGGCAGGACGCGAAATTGGGAAGTTCGGCCTCGGACTGCCTGACCTCATCGTGCAGGTTGGTGACGAGACGGCCCAGGCTTTTTCCTTCCTCCCTGGCCATTTGTTCGAGCACGGCCCAGAAGACTTTTTCCAGTCTGACCGATGTCGAATGGCCGTGAATCCTGAGCTTGCGGGTGGCGGCGTTGTAACTTTCGGGCGTTGAAAAGCTGAATGGACGGCACATTGTCTCTTCCTCTCCTGCCCCGTCCGCTTCCGTTTTGCGGATCGATCAAGTTCGGGCAGAGACCGCCAATCAATTTCCGTGCCAATGTCCGGGACGCCGATGTCCCCGCGAAGAATGAAGGACCGCCCCCGCCACCGGAAGGCAGACGGGGGCAAAGGCTGACACAGCATTGTGTCAGTCTGTCTCGCGATGATGCAGGACGAACTTAGAACTGTGGGGCATCGCTCTATGGCGCCAGGGGCGGCAAAGCCGGAATGAATTTAAAGGATTTCGCGCAGAGGCGCAGAGGACGCAGAGGCTTTTCTCCGCGCCTCTGCGCGATCCATTCCGGCTGTGCCGTCCCAGCCCTCCATTGGCTGAATCCCTACAATCTCTAGAAAATGTAGAGGCCGCGGATAAGCGCTCCGACATCCTGGCGGAAGCCGCCGCGCACGTTGAACTGGTGATTGACCTCGCCCAGCAACTGGAATTTGGGCGTCAGGAATTTCGACGCGACAAGTCGCGCTTCATCGAAATGGGTCCGCGTTCCATTGTCGATTCCATCCAGCTTCTGCTTGCCGCCGCGCATGCCCTGATAGCCGACGGACAGGGAAAGACCATTGTCCCACTTATGATTGAGGAACGCCTGCATTTGCACCGTTTCCGATTGCGTCAGCGTCTGGGCGCCGCCTGCTCCGGCCTCATCATTATGACCATAGAATATCACATCGCCGGTAAGGTCGATCGACCAGTTTTTGTTCAATCCCTGCGAAAGGGCGAGTTGCGGATCATACACAAAGCGATTGCCGCCCAGATTGACGGGATCGCCTTTGTCATATTTGCCGGTGGGCGCCGTGACATAGAGCGTAACGCCGAAATAGGTCCGCCTTTTAGTATCGTTGATCGGCCAGACCGCCGCCGCCACGATGGTGTCACCCAGTCCGGAACTGGACTTCAGCTTCTGTCCCCCGACCCGGGCCCGGTCCAACGTGCCGAAGGGCTGCAAGACCTCTACCAGCGCAAGCGTGCCGCCCAGGTCGAAATAATGGGCGAGACGGGCAATGCCAAGTTTCAGGTCGAGGTTCGTGCCGTCCTCAAGATCGGGACCCGAAACGGGCGAGATCTTGTCATGATGGCCGTAAATGCCATAGCCCAAAAACACTGTGGTTCCGGCTGGAGCGGTGACGAATTCCTCCGGTTCCAGTTCGGTCGCTCTTGCCTGTTCCACAGAGACTGCCGCTGACAGTACAACAAGAGAAAACGACAAACATCTTCCACGCCAGTCCATGATCCTCTCCCAAAAGATTTGGTAACTTTCGGATCATGAATTTCCAGGAAAAATAAGTCTCTATTTTTTTGATATCACTTTATTTAAAGTTCAAATGTGTATCAGAAAATCAACAATATTACCTAAAATAATACTGCAAATTTTACGCATAATTTCTTAGAAGTAAATGAATACTGCGAACCCTATTTTACTTCATAAAATTCTGATGGAGTTCGATGCAGCTGATTCGTTTTATTCCGTAGTGATTCATCTTCCGGTAAAGCGTGCTGCGCGACACCCCCAGCAAGGCAGCCGTAACGGACAGATTTCCCCCTGCCCTGCGCATCGCCTTGTCGATTGCATTGCGTTCGCCGTCCTGTTCGACATCGCCGCCGCCGGTCCCGGCGACAGCGGTATAATCGTCCAGCGGATCGGATTGGACGACCTCCCTGGGCAGGACATCCACATCGGCCATGCCATCGGTTGCGAACAGGATACTCCGCTCAACTATATTGCGCAGTTCCCGAACATTTCCGGGCCAGTGATATTCGGCCAACGCGGCCAATGCCGCCGGGGTGAAGCGCACTGGCTTGCGGTCATGGCGGTCGGCAACGCGGGGATTGAAATAGTCTATCAGACCGGTGAGATCGCCCCTGCGTTGCCGCAGCGGAGGCACCTCCACCGCCGTCACGCTCAAACGATGATAAAGATCGAGCCGAAAACGGCCCGCGGCCACCTCCGCACGCAGGTCGCGATTGGTCATGGCGATGATGCGCACATTGACACGGCGCGGCACATTGTCGCCCACGCGATAGACCACGCCTTCTTCCAGCACGCGCAACAGATAGGGCTGCAATTCCAGATGCAGCTCCCCGATCTCATCAAGGCAGAGCGTGCCGCCATCGGCCTGTTCGAAGCGGCCGAGACGGCCCTCGTTGCTCGCGCCGGTAAAAGCGCCACGGACATAGCCGAACAGTTCGCTGGCGATCAGTTCCTTGGACACCGCGCCGCAGTTGAACGCGACAAAGGGGCCGCGCGCCACCTGGCTTTGGCCGTGGATGGCCCGGGCGAACAGTTCCTTGCCCACGCCGGTTTCGCCTTCGATCAGGACCGGCACATTAAGCGGCGATACGCGCCTGGCCTGGGCGATCGCGCGGCAGATGCCGTCGCTTTCGCCGACGATGCAATCGAACTGGGAACGGGCCGGATCGGCTTCGTCGCGCGCGGGCCGGGCCCGCGCGGCGGCGGCTGCACCTTGCTGCCGCCGCGACGGGATGACCAGCAGATGGCCGCCCACTTCCCCATCGGCCAGCAACGGACGCAGCCAATCGCGCGGCAGATGCGGAAGCAGCTTTTCAATCGGCCTGCCATCATGGTCGAGCAGGCGCATGCCGCGTTTGAGCTCCGGCAGTTCCACGGCCAAATGTTCGCTCAGCATCCGCCGGGCAAGCCGGCTCATATAGACAATACGGCCGGCCGCATCGACGGCGATCATATCGTCGCCGGCATGGCGTTGACTATGATCCAGGCCCATCTCCATCAGCCGCAGATGTTGCGCCTCGACCTGACGCAGCAGCGCCTGTTCGATCTGGCTTGCCGCCACAACGGCAAGCGCGAAAATCTGCGCGCTCGATTGCCCTTTCTTGGCGGAGATGTCGAGCACGCCCGCAATGCCGCCGTCGATGGGATCGTGGATGGGCGCACCCGCGCAACTCCATCCCTTTATGCCTTCGCAATAATGTTCGCCCGCATGAACCATGACCGGCCGGCCTGCCGCCAGCGCGGTGCCGATGCCGTTGGTGCCGGCATCGCTTTCGGTCCAGCAGCCGCCCTGTGTCAGAGCGATATCCATGCCCGCATGGACCGTCTGCATATCGCCGACGCTTTCCAGCACCACGCCCGACGGATCGGTGATCAGCATCAGCGAACTGGTGCCCGCCAGCACGTCGGCGGCCTCTGCCAGGGTGGGCGCCGCAGCCTGTAGCAACTGGCGATTGCGGCGGCGGAGCTGACCCATCGCATCGTTGGCGATCTGCGGCGCATATTCCACGGTTAAATTGACCTTGGAACTGCGGCAGCGCTGCCAGGATTCGATCACCACATCGCGAACCGGGGCTACTTCCTGTTTCGATCCGGACACGAAATGCTCCCATGCCCTCATGACGGCATGTTCGCGCTCTTCCAACCCCGACAGTCCTGCCGGCGCATTATGGCCATGCCCCTGAAATGCCATCCGCGATCCTCCCGTTCTTTCGGCCGTGCCAAGACGCTTCAAGATCGACCTTGCAGGTTTTATCCAGGCCCGATCATCCCTTTACGACGTTCCAGCCGCTGATCCATTCATCGCCCTGGCGAAGGTGGACCGATTCGACCGCTCCGTTCTTATCGGGAAAGCTTATGCCAAACGAAATTCGATGGGTAGTATCGGACTACTTCTCCGCGCGAGTAGCCAAATCAACCAGATAGGCGAGCGAACGGTAGGGAATGCCGCTATGGCTGGAAAGGCCGATCTCGCAGGTTCGGCTGGTCGAATAGCCGTGATGGCAACCGGCCGGAACCGCCGCGGCCAGATCGCGCAGGGCATGATCGTTCAGTTCGGGAAGCGTGAAGCCCTTGTCTCCGGCAAAGCCGCAGCATCCGATATTGTCCGGCATGATCACATGATGGGCGCATGCCTGTGCGACGGCCGCCAATTTCTTGTCCAGTCCCATGCGCCTGCTGCTGCAGCTGATGTGCAGCATGACATCCTCAACCACCGGACGAGGCTCCAGGTTCGGAAGGATCGCATCGTGCAGGAATTCGGCGAGGTCGACCGGCGCCATGCCGCGTCCGGTTGCAAGGGCACGGCGGCGCAGCCGGAACGCGCAAGGGCTGGTATCGATCAGCGCCCGCGCTGATCCGGTGGCTTCGACGCGGTCGAGAAAAGCGTCGGCCATCCGGTCGGCCACGTCCGCCAGGCCCTTGCTTTCCCACGGCATGCCGCAGCACAGGCCTGAGGTGCAGTCCGCCATGCCGAGCGTCAACCCGGCGCGCTCAGCCAGTTGCCGGACGATATCGGGCAGCGGGGTCTGATCCCCCTCTCCCGCCGCTGGGCCTAAGGTGCGCGACACACAGCTTGGCATGTAGAACCAATCGGGCGCTTCTAAGGGCGTGGATGCCGCAATCGTCACCGCCTGCGGCAAGGCGGATGGCATGATCGGCGTCCGGCCGCCCGACAACCGCCGCACGCTTCGCGACAGCGATTCCAGCCGCTGCGGCCCGATGACCCCTTGGGCAAGAGCCCCGGCGCGAAGCCCCGTTCGGGCCAGCGTCAGCGTGGCGGCGAAATGATCCGCCAGGAAACCGCCCCATTTGCGTTGCGCCACGCTTTGGCGTTCTCCTCTCGCCTGCTTCATCAGCAGGCCGGTCTCGATGTCGGCGGGGCATGTCGTGGCGCACAGCCCGCAGGCGGCGCAGCTGTCCACGCCCGCAAAGGCGTAAAGCCGTTCCAGTTCGCCGCTATCTTCGCCAGCCGCCTGCCGCCGCGCGATCTCCCGCGCGCCGACGATCCGCTGGCGCGGCGACAGGGTAAAGCCATGCGAAGGGCAGGAAGGCTCGCAAAAGCCGCATTCCATGCATTGATCCACCAGCGGATCGACCGGGGGAAGCGGCTTGAGATGCCTGAGATGCGCCTGCGGATCGGGATTGAAGATAACCCCCGGATTGAGGATGGCCTGCGGATCGAGCAGGCTCTTGATCGACCGCATCAGGGCATAGGCCTGCTGCCCCCACTCCACCTCCACAAAGGGCGCCATGTTGCGGCCCGTGCCATGCTCCGCCTTCAACGATCCGTCGAAGCGCTGGACAACCAGCTTGACCACATCGTCCATGAAGCGGCCATAGCGCGCCACCTCGGCCGGATCGTCGAAATCCTGGGTGAAAACGAAGTGCAGATTGCCTTCCAACGCATGACCGAAAAGGATGGCCTCCTCATAGCCATGCAGGGCGAAAAGCTGTTGCAGCGCCACGGTGGCGGCGGCCAGATCGGCGATGGGAAACGCCACATCCTCGATGATCACCGTGGTGCCCGGACGGCGCAGCGCGCTGACCGCCGGGAACAACCCCTTGCGTATTTTCCAATAGGCGTCGGTGATGGCCGGATCGCTGTCGAAACCGGGTTCGGCCAGCATATCCATGCCCTTCAGCCGGGCAAGAACGGCATCGATCCGCGCCGTCAATTCCGCTTCGCCGTCCGCCCGCACCTCCACCAGCAGGGCTGCGGCGTCTTCGCCCAGGCCGGCGATCCGCGGCGGAATGCCCGCCTTGCCCTCGACCGCGCGCAGCGAGGCGCGGTCCATCAGTTCGGCGGCGGCGACCGGGCCGCCGCGCAACGCCATCACGGCGCGCGCCGCCGCAGCGATATCGGGGAAGAGCAGCAATGCGCTCGCCTTGTGCGCATGGTCGGGCACGGTGCGCAAGGCGATCTCCGCGATGAAGCCCAGCGTGCCTTCCGATCCGATCAGCAAATGCTGCAATATGTCGATGGGGTCGATGAAATCGATCAGCGCGTTGAGCGCATAGCCGGTCGTGTTCTTGATCGCGAATTTCCGGCGGATAAGGGCGCTCAATCGATGATCGGCGCGCGCGGCCCAGCCCATGTTGGCGAGCGCGTCGAGCAAGGCGGCATGGCTTTGCGCGAAAGCGTCGCGGCTTTCACTGTCGGCGGTGTCCAGCACCGTGCCGTCCGCCAGGATCAGCCGCATCGATTCCAGCGTATGGTAGCTGTTCTGCGCGGTGCCGCAGCACATGCCGCTAGCATTGTTCGCGGCGATGCCGCCAATCTTGGCGGTGGCGATGGAGGCCGGATCGGGACCGATCTTGCGGCCATGGGCTGCAAGCATCCGGTTGGCGGCGGCGCCGATCACGCCCGGTTGCAGGCGGATGATGCCGCCGCCGGGCGCAATCTTCGCCCCGCGCCAGCCGTCGCCCAATATCATGAGCAGGCTGTCGCTGATCGCCTGGCCCGACAGGCTGGTGCCCGCGGCGCGAAAGGTGACGGGCACATCGTGGCGAGACGCGACGCTCAGGACGTGGCGCACCTCCGCCTCATTTTCGACGATGATCACCAGCCGGGGCACCAGCCGGTAGAAACTGGCGTCCGTGCCATAGGCGATCCTGCGCAAGGGGTCGCCGATCAGCCGTTCGCGCGGAATGACGTGGGACAGCGCCTGCTCCACCCGCCTGTATTTGTCTACGATCCGATCCTTCGTCATGATTTCAAATCAACCTAATAGGCTCGTCGGCGAGAGAAAAAGGGGTGCTTCCCACAAGGGGAAACACCCATCGGAGCGGAAAAGGCGGTGATGGCCGGTCGCCAATCCGCCGCCGATCACGTCCGGCCGTACACTTCCGCGCCACCGCCGCGAGCCGGTCCGGCCGTGGGATCGAAATCCTCCGGCAGGTCGACCACCAGCGAATGAGTCGTCAGGATCAGCTTGGCGACCGAAACAGCATTGGTGAGCGCGGCACAGGTGACGCGGACGGGGTCGATGACGCCTGCCGCGAACATATCCCCAAAACCGCCATTGCGGGCATCGAAACCGAAGTCCGGCCGCCCCGCCGCGACCTGCGCCACCACATCGTCGGCATTCTGGCCGGCGTTGCGCGCAATGATCGCGAGCGGCTGGCGGATCGCCTGCTGCACCAGGCGGATGCCGACATGCGCCCCGTCCTTATGCTGGCCGGCCAGACCATCGAGCCGCGCCGACATCTGCGCCAGGGCGGTGCCGCCGCCGGGCAGCACGCCTTCATCCCGGGCGGCGCGGGTGGCGTTCAGCCCATCTTCCAGCAGTTGCGCGGTGCGCTTCTGTTCGACCGGGGTCGCTCCTCCGGCGAGCAGCAGGGCGGTGCCGCGGGTCAGCTTGGCCAGACGTTCGGCATATTTGTCACGCTCGATATTCTGCGGCGCTTCATCCCATAATTTATGGACGAGGCGGCGGCGGCCGGCAACGGCCGCCTCGTCGCCACTGGCCCCCTGGATGACCGTCGCCGACGCAGTGATGCGGGCACGAACCGCGCCGCCCAGATCGGCGAGCGTCGCATCCTCTATCCGCCCCCCCAGATCACGGGCGATGACGCGGGCGCCGGTCATGATTCCCAGATCCTCCATCATCGCCTTGCGCCAATGGCCGAATTCCGGTGGGTTGATGGCGACGATGGTGCCGCGTCCCTGCGCGCGGGCCTGCATCGTCGCGGCGATCGCATCGGGCGCGATCTCATCCGCCACCAGCAGCAGGGGACGACCGCTTGGCTTCAGCAAATCGAGCAGCGCCAGCACCGGATCGGCCGATGGCACCTTGTGATCGGTCAGCAGGATGGCGGGATCGATCAATTCCGCCGTCAGGCTGGATGCATCGGTCGCCATATGATGCGATACGAACCCCCGGTCGAGCACCAGGCCGTCGTCAACCTCCAGCCGGGTGGGCGAGCCGGGAAGGGCATATTCGACATTGATGACGCCTTCCGGGCCGACCCGCTCAACCGCCTCGGCGATCAGCGCGCCCAAAGCCTCGTCGGTGGCGGCGACATTGGCCACCATGCGCAATTCGCCTTGGCGGGCGGGGCGCGCCGTCTCACGCAAGGCGTGCGTCACCGCCTCGCAAGCCAGGTCCATGCCACTCACCACATCCACGGCCTTGTGCTCGCGCTCGACCAGCGGCACGCCGCCTTGCACCAGCGCGTTGGCAAGGGCCGTGGCCGTTGTGGTGCCGTCGCCCGCCACTTCGTTGGTCTGCATGGATACTTCGCGGACCACCTGCGCGCCCAGATTTTCGAAGCGGCAGGGCAGCTCGATCTCGGCGGCGATGCTGACGCCGTCGCGGGACACCAGCGGCGTGCCGATGGGGCGGTCGATGATCGCATTGGTCCCCTTGGGACCCAGGGTGCCGACTACGGCGCGGGAAAGCTGATCGACGCCGCGCGCCAGAGCCGCGCGTGCTTCGCCATCGTACAACATGATCTTGGCCATCACTTATCTCCTGTCAGCCTCTGCATTCTACGTGCGGAAGGCCATTTTCATCGGTCAGAAGGAATGGGGTGTTGCCCCGGCCGCGCCACGGCGGCCGGGGCAAAAAAGTCATTCATATTCCAGCGCTTCGTCCATATCGCCGAACAGGACGACCGTGTTCTCGTCGATCATCACCATGCGGCCATAATGGGTCGAGGTGGAGATCTCGAAGATGTGCGGCGTCATTTCGCGGCCCAGCGCTTCGCTGATTTCGGCCATATCGAACACGATCTTGCCTTCGCCGTCGACGCGGATCATCGCGGGCAGGTAGGTCACCTTGATGCCCGGTTTTTCCTGCATGACTTCGGCGATGCAACGCGCCTCCACGCTGTCGTTCATGGTGACGCCGCACTGATGCGAAATGGTGCGTTCCTGTTTGATCTTGTCCAGCGGCGTGAAGAGCTGCTGTTCAGTGGTGACTGCCATGTGCGTAATCCTTTCCCGCTAAAATTATTCGGCCGCATCCGCCGCCGCGAGGGGCGGCATCGCTACCTGGGTTGAAAAGACGCCGATTTCCGAAACGATCGCCTGCATCCGGTTGATGGCGGAAGAATAGGCGTCGGCGAACTGCGCGGCCTTCACCCGCGGCTGCGACCAGATGGGTTGAAGGTCCATGGCCGCCTGCGTGGCGATGGGTGAATATTTATCGAACCAGCCATGCAGCAGCTGGCGGTTGGCTTCTCCATATTGCGGATCGCGCACCAGAAGAGCGAACAGTTCGACCGTATTGGCAAGGTTACGCTCGAAATCGGCTTCGGCGGCGGACACGACGGCGGGTGTCGAATAATCATTCTGCGCGGCGGCGACCTGCATGATGAAGCCGGACCGGAACAATTCGCCGACCAGCGGTTCGAACAGGACATTCACGATGAAATATTGTTCGAGGAAATCGTCGGCCGCCCGGGCGCGCTCGACCAGTTCGCGGGCTTTCTGCCATATCGGATTTTCCAGCCAGCTGCGCTTGCCCGCGTCGACGTCGAACCCGTCGATGTCCAGTGCGATTTCGCCCAGATAAAGCGTCAGATCCTGCGCCAGACGCAATTTGTAGGATGAATTGGTCAATATGGCGTTGTTGACCATCTGGGTATAGCCATAACGCTGCGCCCGCATCAGCGCGGTACCGGCGCCATATTCGGCATGTTTGAACGCGCCCAGATGATCCTGCAGAATTTTGACCCATGCCTTGTCGAAGCGTGCGGGCGCCCCGGCCTTGCGGGCATTGTCGATGACATTCTTGATCATGCCGCAGATCGTCGACTGCCGCTGATAGTGGGTGCGTTCCCATTCCTGATCGGGCGCGCGGAAGGCATGCCAGTCGCTGCTTTTCAGCGCGGTCCAGTCCTTGGAATAGGTTGGCGTGCCGTCGCCGAAGCTGATGATCCAGTTCTGAAGAAGGTAACGCTCGGGATCGGGCTGAACGTCGACGGTAACGTCTTCATAATGGGTCGCCTTGCGGCCCTTCGGTTCATAATAATTATAGGCGCGGCTGTCCCATCCAGGGAAAACCTTGGCGCCAGCGGCGGCAGACTTTTGCTCTGCTTGCACTTGTACACTCATGTCCATTTCCTCTCCTGTTACGATTTGGTAGCGGCGGGTGTGAATTTGTCGAAATACATGCGGTCCGGCTCTATCCCCGCGACCTGCATGACCGGGGTTGCGCTATCGATCATCGGGGGCGGTCCGCAGCCATAGGCGTCGGCCTGCTCCACATCGTCCATTTCCAGCAGGTGCCGGCGCAGCACGTCATGGACGAAGCCCCTTTCTCCGTCCCAATCCTCGCCCTCTTCCGGATGCGACAGGGCCGGAATGAACTTGAAATCGGGCATGCTGGCTTCCAGCTCCGCGAAGAGATCGAGCCCAAACAGATCCTTCGCGGTCCTGGCGCCGTAGAAGAAACGCACAGGCCTGGTTTCGCCGCTGGCGGCCTGGTCGATCAGGATGGACAGCAACGGCGCCATCCCGGAACCGCCACCGACCAGGATCATCGGGCCTTCGCGGTTTTCGCGGCGGAAACAGGATCCATAGGGGCCTTTGAGGGTTATCCGGTCCCCGGCCTTCGCTTCGCCGATCGCGGTCGAGAACGCGCCTCCCTGATATTTCTTGATGATGAATTGCAGCCGGCCAGGTTCGCTCGGCGGATTGCCCATGGAATAGGACCGGGTGATCCCGGCATCCGGCAGCGTCAGGTCCGCATATTGTCCGGCCCAGAATTTCATGGGCTCGTCCAGGTCGATCGCTATCCGCACGATGTCGTGCGTCAAGGGTTCGACCTGTGCCAGCCTGCCGGAAAATTCCCTTACCGCAATCGAACGGGACAGCAGTTCTTCGTCATAGTTGAGCAGTTCGACTTCTATGTCGCTGTAGACCAGGGTACGGCACAACAGCACCTGCCCGCTTTCCTTTTCCGGGTCCGACAAGGCGAAGGTCGAATATTTCAGCATCTCGACATCCCCTTCATTGAGGATGCACTTGCACGCCGAACATTGCCCTTCCTTGCAACCATGCGGCAGGGCCACCCCTTGCCGGAAAGCCGCGTCGAGAACGGTTTCGCCTTCCTCGACCTCCAATTCCACGCCCACCGGCTCCAGGCGCACCTTGTGCACCGCCGCCTCGGGCTTCTTCATTCCCTGTCCCATGAGGACCTCTCCCTGATTGTCGCGCCGGGTTGGGGCGGAGGAGAGACCCCTCCGCCCGTTTCCTGCCAACAGGATCAGACCCGGCGGATCGTGAAGCCCTTGCGATAGTCCGCGACATGCGCCGCGCGCGCTTCGGGCGTGAGTTCCCGAATGGCCTTGAGGGGGCTTCGGATCGTGTGGCCGCGCACATGATCCAGCGTCCACATGTCCTTTTCCTCGAACGACATGTGCGGTTGGGCGATCAGCGTCTTTCCGTCGGGACGCACGAAGCCCATGTCGACGATGGCGTCGGCGACATCCCAGCCGTCATAGACTTCCTCCCACTGGCGGCGGCCGGAGAAACGGCCCATCGCCGGGGTCGGACGGCCCTGATATTCGGCCGCGAAGGCCTCCTTATGCGTCCAGCGGTCGACTTCATGGGCATAGGTGAACAGTTCGCCGTCAACCTCGTCGACGCAGAAATCCTCACGGATGACGCACGGCACCAGGCTGGACCAGCAGCGATGCGGATAGACATAGCCAGTGTCGGCAAAGGTGATGAGTTCGCTGCCCGGCTTCGAAAGCTTGGCATAATTTTCCCACCAGGTGCCGAATTCATCGTACCAGCCCGGATATTTATGCTCGAACCATTCGAAGTCGCGTTCTGTCTGCGCCTCGATACGCCAGAAATTGGCCCACCATCCAGCCGAGAAGAACTGCGCGACCTTGTGGACATAGCCCTTCTTGACGATGGAATCGAAGGCTTCATGGACATCGTCATGATGGATCTTGATGCCGTATTTTTCGAGCGGCAGCATGTAGGTGCGATAATAGTCCTCGAAAATCCAGCGGTGCCACAGCTCCGCATAGCTTTCCTTGTTCTTGTCGCGGTTCTTGGTGCCATATTCGATGATCGTGCCGATGGCCGCATCGACGATCATGTGGTTCTGCCAAAAGGAATAGCGGATGTCGCGTTCCAGCAGCAGGTGATTGTCGGGTTCCTTCAGCACCGACATCAGCATCGAATGGCCGTTGCCGATATGGCGGCTTTCATCCGACTGCACCGAAAGGAACACGGTCGGCAGCGCATAGTCGCCGTTGCGCGCCGCTTCCGAAGGCATGGCGACGAACAGCGTGTTGGTGAAGGCGGTTTCGGCCGCCACCTGAAGATAGATGTTCGACGCGGTGATGGCGTCGCCGGTCAGGAAGGCTTCGCCGAACTGGCGGCCGATGGTCGTGGCGTAGCATTTGCCGAACGCCTTTTCCGTGATGTCGAAGCCGGCCGGATCGATGTAATTTTCCATGTACCATTTCTTCAGGTTCATCTGAATCGTGGAATGGCGGAATTCATCGACCATCTGCATCGTAAAGCCGGTGCGCAGATGATCGCCCGGCGCCAGCTGGCCGAGCGTGGCCATCGACCGGGCGGCGGAAATTTCGGGGAAGGGAATGATCGCCAGGAACAGCTTCATCCATTCGATCCAGCGCGGTTCGACATTGCGGAACATGTCGCCGCGCAGTGCGGCGTCAAGCGCGCCGTAGACGCGGTTATCCTTTTCCTCCTGCATCGGAAAATAGGAGCGCAGCACCTGCTTCATCGGATCGCGGGGCGGCTTGCTGATCTTGTAGTCGGTCGGAAAATGCATCGCGTCCTGAACATAGGACGGGGTCCAGCCCAGATCGGCGATCAGCCTGGTCGCCTCGCTGATACTGATACCTTTCTGGCTGGTAATCTTGTTGAGTGTTAGCGCCTCGGTCATCGCATGTCTCCCTTTTGCCCGATTGGCAGGCGGGCATATTGAATGGGTGCAGTGGATCGGCGAAATTGCCCGTCGGGTTGAAAATGCCTCGGGGCCGCTACCGCTGCTGACGAAGCCGGACAGCCGGGTTCGTCCATGCCCCTATCAGCAATGAGCGTGCCAATTGCCGGAAAGGCCCGATTTCCGGGCTCCAGCAATGACTGTGCCATGGGGTGGCTACGGTCGGGGCGGCGGGTCGCACAATAGTGTCGCACCTGCACCGCGGCAGTGAGACATTCTGCGACAAGTGACCGCGCCACCCCCGGTCCCAGACCCAGGGGTCAAACAATGAAGCGCAAAGGCGGCGGGCCTGTTTTTCCGCCATTTCCCTGCTCCTGCGCCCTGTGCGGCCGGGTTTGGCACGGCGCTTGCTGCATTCCTCTTCGTCCCATCGCGCGTCCGGCGCCGAAAAGATCAAGGAGAGGATGACGGCAATGACAGTGGCTTCGATCTACCCCTATCGCTGGAAGCTTATGCGCGTTGGCATGATATTGGGATTGCTGATTTTTGCCGAGCTTGCGCGGGCCCAGAGCCCTGCGCCTGCCGCATCCGGCGCAAAATTGTTTCAGCAGCAGTGCGGCACCTGCCATTCCATCAAGCCGGGCGAGCTGCGCGCCGGCCCTTCGCTGGCCGGCATCGTCGGCAAGGTCGCGGGCAAGCAGGCCGGCTTCACCTATTCCGACGCGCTCAAGCGCAGCGCGATGAAATGGAACCCCGCGACGCTGGACCGCTGGCTGAGCGATTCATCGGCGGCCGTCCCCGGCAGCTACATGAACTATCGTCAGGCTGACGCGGCCAAGCGCAAGGCGATTATTGCCTATGTCGCCGGCGAAGCCAGATAGGGAGAGCAGGCGTGGCCAAGATCATCCACTCCATGATCCGCGTGCTCGACGAACGGCGTTCGTCCGATTTCTATCATGCGGCGCTGGGCCTCGACGTTGCGGCGCGGTTCCCCTTCGACAGCTTCACCCTCGTCTATCTGCGCAATGCGGAAAATGACGTCGAAATCGAACTGACGGTCAATCACGACCGGACGGAGCCCTATGCCCTGGGCGACGGCTACGGCCATGTGGCGGTCGCCGTCGGCGATCTGGACGCGGAACATGCCCGGATGGCGGCGGCGGGGCTGGAACCGCAGCCGATCAAGCAATTCTTTCGCGACGGCGCGCTCATGGCCCGCTTCTTCTTCGTAACCGACCCCGACGGCTACAAGATCGAGGTGCTTCAGCGCCATGGCCGATACTGTTGACCGGCATTCCCGCAACCGAACGAACAAATGACAGGACAGCGAAGAGGAGAGATTGAATGAGACTGGTGGAGAAGAGAGATGTGCTCAACCGCCGGGCGTTCCTGGGCCGGTCCGCGGGCGCGGCGGTTCTGGCCGGGGCGGTGGGCGCCATGGCGGGCGGAACAAGCCTTGCGGCGCAACTCAAGTCGGTGAAGGCGGCCGACGCCCCCACGCTCGTGAAGATGGCGCGCGACCTTTATCCGCACGACCGCCTGCCTGACGCCTATTATGAAACGGCGGTCGCGACGATAGACGCAAAGCTTGCCGCCGATCCATCGTCCGTGGGTCTGCTGCCAGAGGGCATCGCGGCTCTCCAGAAGGCCGCGACTGCGAAATTCGGCAAAGCCTATGCCGCCATCGCGGGCGAGGCGGATCGTGTCGCCGTGCTCAAGGCCATCGAAGACACCCCCTTCTTCGCCCGGATGCGCAGCGAGATGATCACCGCGCTCTACAACCAGCCGGAACTGTGGACGAAGCTTGGCTATGAAGGATCGTCGGCCGAGCAAGGCGGCTACATCCACCGGGGCTTCAGCGACATCGACTGGCTACCCGCCTGAGCATCAGAGCGATTTCGAAGCGACCGGAACCGGTCGCTGGTTAAGAAATCGCGGCAAACACAAGACTTGGCGAATTTGTGGAAGAGGAACACCGAAATGGCTACGAAATTCGCGTTGGACGACGACAGCGTCGTCGTCGTCATCGGTTCGGGCGCGGGCGGCGGCACGCTGTCCAACGAACTGGCCCAAAAGGGGATCAAGGTCGTCTGCCTGGAGGCTGGCGCGCGCTATGAGATCCAGGATTTCATCAATGACGAGTGGGACAGTTTCGCGCAGCTTGCCTGGACGGACAAGCGGACGACATCCGGCAGCTGGCGGGTGGCGAAGGATTTCCCCAACCTGCCCGCATGGATCGTGAAGGCGGTCGGCGGCACCACCACCCATTGGGCGGGCGCCTCGCTGCGGTTCCAGGACCATGAGTGGAGGGCGCAGTCCACTTATGGCGACATTGCAGGCGCAGCGCTGCTCGACTGGCCGATCACCGGCGAGGACATGGCGCCCTGGTACGACAAGGCCGAATTGAAGATGGGAACGACCGGCACGCACGGCATTCCGCGCCTGCCCGGCAACAATAATTACAAGGTGCTGGCCGCCGGTGCGAAGATGCTGGGATATAAGGAATTCCACACCGGCAACATGTCGATCAACAGCCAGCCGCGCGATGGCCGGGGCAGTTGCCAGCAGATCGGCTTCTGCTTCCAGGGGTGCAAATCGGGCGCCAAATGGTCGACCCTCTATACCGAAATCCCCAAGGGCGAGGCTACCGGCAAGCTGGAGGTTCGTCCCGGATGCAATGTGATGCGCATCGAACATAATGCCGCCGGAAAGGTGACTGGCGCCGTCTATGCCGACAGCCAGGGCGTCCAGCACAGGCAGAAGGCGCGGATCGTCGCGGTGGCGGGCAATTCGATCGAAAGCCCGCGCCTGCTGCTCAATTCCGAAAGCAATCTGTTCAAAAACGGTCTCGCCAATGGCGCGGGCCATGTCGGCCGCCATTATATGCGCCACACCACGGGGTCCGTCTACGCCCTCTTCGACAAGCCGGTTCACATGTACCGTGGCACCACCATGGCCGGCATCGTCCGCGACGAGGCGCTGAACGATCCCAAACGCGGGTTCGTGGGCGGCTATGAAATGGAAACCATATCGCTGGGCGTGCCCTTTACCGCCGCCTTCCTGAACCCTGGCGGCTGGGGACGCGACTTCAGTTCCATGCTCGACGGCTATGACCGCATGGCGGGCATGTGGCTGGTGGGGGAGGATCTGCCCCAGGCAACCAATCGCGTCACGCTGAACGCCGATGTCAAGGACGCCTACGGCATGCCGGTCGCCAACGTCCATTATGACGACCATGCCAATGACCATGCCATGCGCGAGCATGCCTTCGGCCGGGGCGTGGCGCTGTACGAGGCGGTGGGCGCGAAGCGGACGATCAGGACCCCGCCCTACCCCTCCACCCATAATCTCGGCACCAACCGCATGAGCAAGCGGGCCGAGGACGGCGTCGTCAACAAATGGGGCCAGACCCACGAGGTCAGCAACCTTTTCGTGTCCGACGGCAGCCAGTTCACGACCAGCGCCGCGGAAAATCCCACCCTCACCATCGTGGCGCTGGCCATTCGTCAGGCAGATCATATCGCGGGCCTGATGAGCAGGAAGGAAATCTGATCCCGGCCACAAGAACGGAGAGGGGTATGACTGGCACTGTACTGACGCCGGGCGCCGCCGGGATCGACGGCGGATGGCGGCGCCCGCCGGGGCAGCCATCGCTGGGCGAGATTTTCCGGTCCATCCCGGTCCGCGGGCGGGGATGGCGGCGCCTGCTGTCCTTTCTGGGGCCCGGCTATCTGGTCGCCGTCGGCTATATGGACCCCGGCAACTGGGCGACGGACCTTTATGGCGGATCGGCCTTTGGCTATACGCTGCTGTCGGTCATCCTCCTCTCCAATGTCATGGCGATGCTGCTACAGCATCTGGCGGTGCGGCTGGGCATCGCCACCGGGCGCGATCTGGCCCAGGCTTGTCGGGACCATTATCGCAAGCCGACGGTGATCGGCCTGTGGCTGCTTTGCGAAATCGCCATCTGTGCCTGCGACCTCGCCGAACTGATCGGCACGGCGATCGCCCTGCAACTGCTGTTCGGCGTCCCCCTCGCCTGGGGCGTGGCGTTCACCGGCTTCGATGTGCTGTTGCTCTTACTGCTACAATTATGGGGTTTCCGCCTGCTGGAGGCGCTGGTCGTAGTCCTGCTGGTCAGCATCGCTGTCTGCTTTTCCATCGAGATCGCTCTGGCCCAGCCCGACTGGAGCGGCGTCGCGGCAGGTTTCGTCCCCCATGCGGAGGTCTGGACGAACCCGCTGATGCTCTATGTCGCCATCGGCATCATCGGCGCGACGGTCATGCCGCATAATCTCTATCTCCATTCCTCCATCGTGCAGAGCCGTTCCTATGACGAGAGCGCGGCGGGAAAGAAGGAGGCGTTGCGCTTCGCCACGGTGGATTCGACACTGGCGCTGCTTTTCGCGTTGCTCATCAATGCGTCCATCCTGATCCTGGCGGCGGCGGCCTTTCATGGCGCGGGGCAGACCGTGATCGAGATCGGGGAGGCGTACCGGCTCCTCACGCCTGCGCTGGCGACGCCGGTCGCATCGGCCGCGTTCGCGACGGCCCTGCTGGCTTCAGGTCAGAATTCGACCATCACCGCCACATTGGCGGGCCAGATCGTGATGGAAGGTTTCACCACATGGCGCCTGCCGCCAGCGCTACGCCGCATGCTGACGCGCGGACTGGCGCTCATCCCCGCCCTGTTCGTCACTCTTGCCTACGGAGAGCAGGCGACGGCGCGGCTGCTGGTGCTTAGTCAGGTCGTGCTGTCGGCCCAGTTGCCCTTCGCCGTCATCCCGCTCGTCCTGTTCACCAGCAGCCGTGCCAAGATGGGGGCGATGGTGTCGCCCATGTGGCTCACCCTGTGCGCATGGGTTG
>DATFDS010000206.1:0-11754 GCA_035251955.1 Sphingobium sp.
GGCGGATGCCGCGATATTGCTCCTTGATCAGCGCCTCATTGGTCAGCTGCTCGCCCTCGGCATAGCCCCAGAGCGCGGTGCGCACATAATGGTGCAGCCGCTCGGCAAAGGCCTCCGCCAGACGATCCGCCAGCGCCTTCAACAAAATGTCCGAATAGTCGTCGATGGCGTTCTTGAAGCGCGCCAGATGCGGCTCGATGCCGTGGATCGACACAGCAAAGCCGCCCATCCAGTCGCCATCATGGCTGATGAAATCGGCGAGGCACATATTGGCCCGCCCTTCCCGCTTGGCGATCTGCTGGCGCAACATCGGCAGGGTGATGTGCTTTTCGTCCTCGACATGGACGATGATGTCGTCGCCCTCGCGGCGGCAGGGCCACAGGCCGCAGACGCCCCGCGCCGTCAGCCATTTCTCGTCGATGATGCGGTCGAGCATCGCCTGCGCGTCGTTGAACAGGCTGGTCGCGCTCTCGCCCACCACCTCGTCTTCGAGGATCGCGGGATAATTGCCCGCCAATTCCCAGGCGCGGAAGAAGGGCGTCCAGTCGATATAGGTGCGCAGGTCCTTCAAGTCCCAGTCCGGGAAGCGATGGACACCGGGCAGGCGCGGCTTGCCGGGCTTCAGGCTCTCGTCAATCTCGAAGCCGTTGGCACGCGCATCCTCGATCAGCACCAGGGCGCTCTGCCCCTTGTTGGCGCGCGCGACACGGACATGCTCATAATCGTCCTTGGTCTTCTGGACGAAATCACTCTTCTGCGTCTCCGACACCAGCGCCGTCGCCACGCCCACGGCGCGGCTGGCGTCCAGCACATGCACCACCGGCCCAGTGAAAGCGGGATCGATGCGCAACGCCGTATGCACACGCGATGTCGTCGCCCCGCCGATCAGCAGCGGCATGGTCATGTTCGCCCGCTGCATCTCGACCGCCACCGTCACCATCTCGTCCAGCGAGGGCGTGATGAGGCCCGAAAGCCCGATCATGTCGGCGTCATGGTCGTTCGCGGCCTTGATGATGTCCTGCCAGGGCACCATGACGCCCATGTCGACCACCTCGAAGCCGTTGCACTGGAGCACGACGCCGACGATATTCTTGCCGATATCATGGACGTCGCCCTTGACCGTAGCCATGATGATCTTGCCCTTGCCCTTGGCGCCGGGTTCCTTGGCGGCCTCGATGAAGGGCAGCAGATGCGCCACCGCCTTCTTCATGACGCGCGCTGACTTCACGACCTGCGGCAGGAACATCTTGCCCGCACCGAACAGGTCGCCCACGACATTCATGCCGTCCATCAGCGGGCCTTCGATCACCTCGATCGGCTTGGCGGCAGCGAGGCGGGCTTCCTCGGTATCCTCGACCACATACATGTCGATGCCCTTGACCAGCGCATGCTCCAGCCGCTTGGCGACCGGCCAGCCGCGCCATTCCTGCGCCGCCTTTTCGGACGCCGCATCCTTGCCCTTGTAGCTTTCGGCCAGCGCGACGAGGCGATCACCAGCTTCGGGATCGCTGTTCAGCAGCACATCCTCGCACGCCTTGCGCAGCGCCGGGTCGATGGCGTCATAGACGTCGAGCTGGCCCGCATTGACGATCGCCATGTCCAGCCCCGCCGGGATGGCGTGGTAGAGGAATACGCTGTGCATCGCCCGCCGCACCGGCTCATTGCCGCGGAAGGAGAAGGAGAAGTTCGACAGCCCGCCCGAAATATGGACATGCGGGCAGCGCTTCTTGATCTCGCGGCAGGCCTCGATGAAGTCGACGCCGTAGTTGTTATGTTCCTCGATCCCGGTCGCGACGGCGAAGATATTGGGGTCGAAGATGATGTCCTCGGGCGGAAAGCCGATGGACAGCAGCAGCTTGTAGGCGCGCTCGCAAATCTCGACCTTGCGCTGCTTCGTGTCCGCCTGCCCGGTCTCGTCGAAGGCCATGACGACCACCGCCGCGCCATAGGCCATGCAGAGCCGCGCATGATGCAGGAAGGCTTCCTCGCCCTCCTTCATGCTGATCGAGTTCACGACCGGCTTGCCGCTGACGCATTTCAGACCGGCCTCGATCACCTCCCATTTGGAGCTGTCGATCATCACCGGAACACGGCTGATATCCGGTTCCGAGGTCATGAGCTTGAGGAAGGTCGTCATCGCCTCGACCGCGTCGAGCAGGCCTTCGTCCATGTTGACGTCGACGATCTGCGCGCCATTCTCCACCTGATCGCGCGCTATATCGATGGCGGCGGCATAGTCGCCCGCCATGATCAGCTTCTTGAACTTGGCCGATCCGGTGACGTTGGTGCGCTCACCGATATTGACGAATGTGGCGGTGGAGGTCTGGGTCATCGTATCAAAATCCGTTCGCTTCGAGCGAAGTCGAGAAGCGGTAGTGCGCCCGTGTCTCGACTTCGCTCGACACGAACGGAGGTTGGTATCAGGCGGCGATATGCATGGGTTCCAGCCCCGCAAGCCGCGTCACCACCGGCAGTTCCGGCACGACGCGAGGCTTATGCCCCGCCAACGCCTTCGCCACCGCGCCGATATGCGCGGGCGTCGTGCCGCAGCAACCGCCGACCATATTGACCAGTCCCTCATCCACCCACTGGCGAATGAGCGAAGCGGTGGTTTCCGGCAACTCATCATATTGCCCCAGCTCATTGGGCAGCCCCGCATTGGGATAGGCCAGGATCAGCGTATCGGCATTTTTCGCCAGCTCGCTCAAATAAGGCCGCAGCAAATCCGCCCCGAACGCGCAGTTCACCCCGATGGTGAGCGGCTTCAGATGCCGCAGCGAATACCAGAAGGCATTGATCGTGTGCCCCGACAGGTTCCGCCCCGACATATCGGTGATGGTGAAGCTCAGCATCAGCGGCACCGGCCGCCCCGCCGCCGCCTCGGCCTCCCGCGCCGCCATGCCCGCCGCCTTGGCGTTCAGCGTGTCGAAGCAGGTTTCGACCAGCAGGAAATCCACCCCGCCCTCGATCAGCGCGTCGCACTGCTCGCGATAGTCGGCCTTCAGCGTATCATAATCGACCTCGCGATAGGCCGGGTCGTTCACATCGGGCGAAATCGACAAGGTCTTGTTCGTCGGTCCGATCGACCCAGCGACAAAGCGCGGCCGCCCGTCCTTCGCGCTCGCGGCCTCGCAAGCCTTGCGGGCGATCCGGGCGGCGGCGATATTGATCTCCCGCACCAGATGCTCAGCGCCATAGTCGGCCATGGCGATCTTCGTGGACGAGAAGGTGTTGGTCTCGATCATGTCGGCACCGGCATCGAGATAGGCGGTGTGAATACCCTCGACGATATCCGGCCGGGTCAGGCAGAGCAGGTCGTTATTGCCCTTCTGGTCCTTCGCCAGATCGAGATTGCCGCGATAATCCGCCTCGGTCAGCCCATGTTTCTGGATCGACGTGCCGTAGCCGCCGTCGAAAATCATGATCTTTTCCGCCGCAACGGCGCGGAATCTTTGTTCAGCAGTCATTTTTCCCTCTCTCCCCGTTCGGTTCGAGCTTGTCGAGAACCCCCGCGCGCTGGTTCTTGACAAGCTCGAACCGAACGGAGGGATGATGATCAGGCGGCTTGCGGCCTCAAACCAAGCAGATGGCAGATCGCATAGCTTAGTTCCGCCCGGTTGAGCGTATAGAAATGAAAGTCGCGCACCCCGCCCGCATAAAGCTTGCGGCACAGTTCCGCCGCCAGCGTGGCGGATACCAACTGCCGCGTGCCGGCATGATCGTCCAACCCTTCGAACAGCCGCCCCATCCAGCTGGGAACCTCCGTATTGCACATGGCCGACATGCGCTGGACCGCCGCGAAATTGCTGACCGGCATGATGCCGGGAATGATGTCGGCGTCGATCCCCGCCGCCGCCACCGTATCGCGGAAACGGAAGAAGGTGTCGGGCTCGAAGAAGAATTGCGTGATCGCCCGTGTCGCGCCCGCGTCCAGCTTACGCTTGAGATTATCGATATCGCTCTGCGCGCTCAGTGCATCGGGATGGGTTTCGGGATAGGCGGCCACCGAAATCTCGAACGGGTGCCGCTTCACCAGCCCCTCGACCAGTTCCGCCGCGCCCTTGTAGCCGTCCGGATGCGGTTCGAACTTCGCGCCCATTACCGGCGGATCGCCGCGCAGCGCCACGATATGCCGCACGCCCGCGTCCCAATAGGCATCGACGACTTCGTCAATCTCGGCCTTGCTCGCCGCCACGCAGGTCAGGTGTGCCGCCGCCGCCAGCGGCGTCTCCTTCGCGATCCGCGCCACCGTATTATGCGTCCGCTCCCGCGTCGATCCGCCCGCTCCATAGGTGACGGACACGAATTTCGGCGCCAGCGGCGTCAGCGTCTGGATCGCGGCCCAGAGCTGCTCCTCCATCTTTTCCGTCTTGGGCGGGAAGAATTCGAAGCTGACGTTAACGTCGCCCGCCAGATCGGCATAAAGCGGCGCTTGCCAGGCGCGCGAAGCCTCTTCGACAGAGGGAAAGCTCAAGGTCATGCGGAAAGTCGTCCTTCGATTGGCAGCACGCGCGCGCCCCGGCGCCGTCCCAGCCATAATTGCACCGTCAGTTCCTGGCCGGGCAGCACCTCCACCCGCTCCAGTTCCAGGCCCGCATCCGCGAACCAGCTTTCGATCTGCTCGTCGGAAAAGCCCAGCCGCGCATGCTGGTCGCGCAGCCGCAGTTCCTCCCGTTCATGCGCCGCGAAATCGGCGATCAGCACCCGGCCGCCCGCCGCCGTGACCCGCGCCGCCTCGCCGATCACCGCCCCCGGCGCCTGCGCATAGTGCAGCACCTGATGGAAAACCACCGTGTCGACGCTGCCCGGCTCCAGCGGCAGCGCGGTAAAGTCGCCCAGCACCAGCGCATATTTGTCGCCCGCATCATGCGGCAGCTTGGCGCGCGCCAGCCGCAGCATATCAGGACTGCGATCCAATGCCGTCACCTGATCCGCCGAAGGGCCGAACAGCTCGATCATCCGCCCGGTGCCGGTGCCGATATCGAGCAGATGCCCAATCGGCTCCTGCCCCAGCAACGCCGTCATCGCACGCTCGACATCGCCCTCGGGCACATGGAGCGACCGGATCGCGTCCCATTCCTCGGCATGTTCGGCGAAATAGCTTTCCGCCGCCCGCGCCCGGTCGGCCCGCACCGCCGCCAGCCGGGCAAGGTCGGCGCGCTGCCACAACTCTTCGCTTTCGGACGGCGCCAGCTGGTCGAACAAGGTCAGGAAAGGCGTTATCGCCGCCGCCCGGCCCAGCCGCAGGAAAACCCAATTGCCTTCCTTGCGCCGTTCGACCAGACCGGCTTCGGCCAGGATGCGCACATGGCGCGACACGCGCGGTTGGCTTTGACCCACGACCTGCGCGATCTCGCCCACGGCAAGCTCCATCGCGCGCAGCAGATAGATGATCCGCAGACGCGTCGGATCGCCCAATGCCCTGAAAATGTCGAGTGCCGCACCCATGCGGAGATCATATAAAGAAATCTTTATATGCGTCAATGCCCGTTGCCGGATAGGCCTAAGACTGCCGCGACTCGCCGGAATGCAGGAATGGGATTGCCTTGAGTCGCCGGATTCATTACGAATTGCCCCCGCAGACGCAAAGGGGGGTGAACTTTTCTCCGAGAGTGGTCTGCAACTGTTTTTTCTCTGAGAGGGGTTTACCCATGACCAAGTCGATTGCTCTTTCGCTCGTTCTCGCCGCGTCGCTCGGCCTCGCCGCTTGCTCGGGTGGCGCGGAAAATGCCGCCAACGCTTCGGCCAACGCTGCTGAGAATGCTTCGAATGCTGCCGACAATGCCGTGAACGCCGCCGAGAACGCTGCCGACAACGCCGCCAATGCTGCGGCCAACGCGACCAACACCGCGGCCAATGCCGCCTCGAACGCGATGTAATTTCCCCCAGGGGAAATCGTTCGAAAGGGCCGCGCCGGAAACGGGGCGGCCCTTTTTCTATGGAGGCAAGACAGGATGATCCGCTTCCAACCGGGATTGTTGGCACTGCTATGCCTGGCGGGGTGCGGATCAGAGCCTGCCGCCGATGACGTTGGCGGGGTCAGCGCCAGTGAGGCGCGCGCACTGAACGAAGCGGCGGCCACACTCGATGCGCAGGCCGGTTCTGCGCGGGCGGACGATGCCGGACTGAATCCCGCTGCGAAGGCTGCGGCGCGGGCCGAACGCGGCAGGACCGATCCGGCGCCGCTGGACCAGCCGGCACACTGAAAAGGGCCGCCCGACCAGGGCGACCCTCTCCATCAAACCGTCAGCCTTGCTTCAGCAATCGCGGTCGATCGCCCGGCCGGCCAGAGCGCCCACGCCCGCGCCGACGATGGCGCCGGTCGTGCCGTCACCGCGGCGACCATAGCGGCCGCTGCCCTTGCCGATCTCATTGCCGAGCAGGCCGCCGGCTATCGCGCCGATGATGGTGCCGCCCGTGCCATTGTCCCGGCAGCGGTAGCCGCCCCGATAGCGATCGCCCCGATAATAATTGTTCCGGTAGTAGCGATCACCGCGATAGCCGCGATAATAGTCTTCCCGGTAACCGCGATAGCCGCGATCACCGCGATAATAGTCGCCGCGTTCGTAGCGGCCCCAGCCGTCATGGGCCTGGGCAGGCGCAGCGGCGACAGTGAAGGAGGCAGCGGCCATGGCCAGCGCCGCCCCCATATTGATCAGAAACTTGGTTTTCATGGCGTGCTCCTCAAAATCCATGCGCGACTCCGGTGCCCTCTTTTCGACCACACCATCGCGATTACCCCCCTTTTGACCGATTCGCGTTGAGCCGAGCCTGAATGGGCGTGTCAGCCGCCGTTAAGCCAAATTCCCTCCAACTCGGAAGGTTGCATGCCCACCAAGGCATCAAGGCGATTGGTTCCGGGGAGGCTTTTGCCTATGGCGAACGCATGCGCCGAATATTGATCGTCCTGCTGCTCGCGATCCTGCTGCTGCCGGCGCCGCACAAGAACAAGCCAGAGCCCGTCGCTCCCGGCCCGCTGCTCGTCACGGCCCGGCCGCTCCCGTTGAGTGCGGCCGATGCGTCGGTCCGGAGCGTCGGGGCGCTGGACTATCTGGGCGGCTGGCAGCTCACCAGCCCACAGCGGGCGTTCGGCGGGATTTCATCGCTGCTGGTCCGCCCCGCCGGACAAGTGCTGGCGCTCAGCGATTCCGGCACGCTGATGGGATTTTCCCTGGAGCGCGCGGGACGCGACAGCCATCCCTTCATCGCGCCCCTGCCGGTGCGGCGCGAGGATCGGGACCATCCCTGGTGGGCCTGGGATTCCGAATCCCTGGCCCATGATCCGGCATCCGAGCGCTATTGGGTCGGATTCGAGATGCTCCAGCGCATCTGCCGCTATGCGCCCGGCTTTGCACGGGTCGAAGCCTGCCGCACCTGGCCCGAGATCGAAGCCTGGCCCGAAACCGGCTCGATCGAATCCATGGCCCGGCTGCCAAGCGGCCGTTTCCTGGTGATCGCCGAAATGGGCATGACCGGCGACGGCAGCCATGACACTTTGCTGTTCAGCGGCGATCCGGCCGAAAACAGCACGGCTTCACCGATCCACCTGCGCTATGTGCCGCCGCGCGGCTATCGCCCGACCGATGCGGTGGCGCTGGACGAGCGCCATGTGCTGGTGCTGAACCGGCGGCTGACATTGCAGGACCTGTTCACCGCGACGATCGCGCTGATCGATCTGCCCGCCCGCCCCCGATCCGGCGACCCGCTGAGAGCCCGCACGCTGGCCCGGCTGGCGCCCCCGCTGCTGGCCGATAATTTCGAAGGGCTGACCGTCACCCGCGAAAAGGGCCGGACGATCCTGTGGATCATATCCGACGACAATCACGAATTTTTCCAGCGCACCCTGCTGCTGAAATTCGCCCTGAAATAAATATTGCGGCTTCGTTTCAGGGCGAGGCGAAAATAGTGGATTTCGAGAATCTTTGAACGAGTCACGTGCCTCGTTCAAACGCAGCGATCTTATAGGTTGTGAGCACCGGAAGCGCAGAAAGCCGCTATTTGCAGTCCGCCCTGAAACGAAGCCCAACGCAAAAAAGCGGCCTGTCGCCAGACCGCTTCTTATGCGAACGAATCGAAAGACATCAGGCGGCGGTTGCGGCCTGCTTCTTGACGATATCGCGCTTCAGGCGGCGGGCCTTCAGCGACAGCTTGTCGTCGCTGGTCTTCACCAGCCAGTTGTCGAGGCCGCCATTATGCTCGACCGAGCGCAGGCCATGGGTCGACACGCGCAGCTTCACGGTCGTCTCCAGCGTTTCGGAGATCAGCGACACGTTCTGCAGGTTGGGCAGGAACACACGCTTGGTCTTGTTATTGGCGTGGGACACGTTGTGACCCACCTGGCGGCCCTTGCCGGTCAGCTCGCAGATGCGCGACATAGTCAATCAACCTTTGAATACATGTTCGTTCGGAAAGCGGCGCCGATAGCGGGATTCCCTGCCCCCGTCAACCCGCCCCGCCCGGCGGACCAGACCGCTTGCGCAACCCTTTCCGCCGTTCCAGCGTTTGATGCGCATAGTCCAAAGGAGAGTGAAATGCGACTCATTGGTGGCCTGTTGCTGATCGTGCTGCTGATTCTGATCGGCGGCATCGCGACCGGCTTCATCAACCTGCAGCGGACCCAGGAAGGCAGCCTGCCCAGGATCGCGGTCGAGGGTGGCAAGCTGCCCAAATTCAATGCGGAGGTCGCGAAGGTCGAGGTCGGCACCCGCAACGAGACGGTCGAAGTGCCCACGGTGGACGTAAAGAAGCCCTGATCATTTCGTTTGGCGGCCTGATGCGATATGGGCGGGCCCATGTCCTCGCCTTTTCCCCTGCCTGACCCCATGCGCCGGGCGCTGGCGCTTGCCCGCGCCGCCGAGGCTGCCGGCGAGGTGCCGATCGGCGCGGTGGTGACGCTGGACGGCCGGATCATCGGCGAGGGGGAAAATCGCAACCGGCGCGACACGGACCCCACCGCCCATGCGGAAATCGTGGCGCTGCGGGAAGCCGCCGCCCGAATCGGGGACTTTCGCCTTACCGGCTGCGACATCTGGGTCACGTTGGAGCCCTGCCCGATGTGCGCCGGCGCCATTTCCCATGCCCGGATCGCGCGGCTCTATTATGGCGCGGCCGATCCCAAGGGGGGCGCGATCGAACAGGGGCCGCGCCTCTATAACCAGCCGCAATGCCTGCACCGCCCGGACATCTTTGGCGGCATCGCCGAAGCGGAGGCCTCAGCGCTGCTGCGCGGTTTCTTTCTCGCCCGGCGCTAGCCGGCGCTCGAGTAGGATGACTTTACCTTGATCCGTTCGTTTCGAGCGAAGTCGAGAAACAGCATGAACTGCGCTTCCGTTTCTCGACTTCGCTCGAAACGAACGGAGGCAACTTGAATCCATCTAACGTCATCCCGCTCCAGAGTTTGTCTCGTTAAGCGAAAACGTGCTCCTGCGAAGGCAGGAGCCCAGTCGCACCCTCTGAACTAGGCTCCTGCCTTCGCAGGAGCACTTTGCTTTCCACCAATCGCACAATCTTCAACGCGCGCTGGTCAGTGCGCCCCGTAGTCGATGCGATAGAGCGTGTAGGGCAGCGTCAGGCCCGTGCGCAGCGCCACCGGCGTCAGCCAGGCCGGCACCTCGCCCCGCATCAACCCGGCATAGAAGCCGCGCGGGCTGCGCGCCTGATAGACCGTGCCCTCCGGGAAGCCGGGGCAGATCAGCAGATAGCGGGCGTGATGCCGCGCGGCGATGGCACGGAAGGCGTCTGGCTGGCCGTCAAAGGCGTGATGGACGTCCAGGATCACCGTGCCGTTGCGATGATAGGGCCCGGCGATCGCGCTGTGATGCGTGGTCGCGATCAGGCGCGGGCCGAGATCGACCATGGTGAAGATGGTCGCGGGCGGCAGCTGGTTCAGCACCTCCAGCGCGGGCAGCGTCCGGCAGCGGCCATTGGCCTTGTTGATCGCGGCCAGCCGCGCCGTCGATGCGGGTTTCGGGGGCTTGGAGACCTCACCGGTCAGCTTGCTCCAGAGCTGGTTGAACGGTGGATAGAGCGGCGTCGCGAAGGCCGCGGCAGCGAGCAGCGCCGCGCCGATGATCGCCAGCATCCTGACCAGAGGGCGCCCGAAAAGGATCGCGCGCAGGACGCGGTGCGCTGCCCAGGCGGCCGGCGGGATCGCCAGCAGTTGCGCCGCCGGCCCCGCCCGCAGCTGCCAGAACAGCAGCGCGGTCGAAAACAGCATCATCAGGCCGACCGTGCCCCAGGCCCACAGCCGGTCGCTGTCGCGCCGCGAATCCCACAGGGCCCAGACAAGGCCGAACAGCCCCGCCACCGGGATCGCCATCAGCGGCACGACCAGGCTGCGCGCCTGCGCGGTGATCGGCTTGGCCTCGCGGATATTGGCGAGCCAGAGACGCTGCAGCTCGGGCGAGATCTGATAGGCGCCGGACAGGCATTGCGGCCAGTTCGCCCAGGCAAAAGCAGCCACCGCGCCGCCGACCAGGATGCCGGCGGCGAACCGCGCGGGCCAGCTGCGCAGGGGCAGCAGCGCGAGCAGCGTCATGCCCGCGCCCACCGTGCCGAAGATCGCGACCCAAATGGGCGAGATCGCGTCGCACACCATTTGCCGGTTGGCATAGCTCGCAAAAGCCAGGAACAGGATGGAGATCGCGCCGGACAGGCTCAGCGCATAGGGCAGCATCCGCCGGGCCGCGCCCTCCTTGAACACCCAGCGCAGCGCGATCAACGCCCCGCCGGCCGCCAGATAGACGATCATCTCCATGCCGATGGCGATGGAAAGCGCGCTCGTCACGCCGGCTGTAATGCCGCCGCGCAGCCTGTTGCGGTCGATAAGGCCAGCCAGCATCATGACGGTCAGCGCCAGCTGCCAGCCATGATGGTCGATTCGCATCGGCACGAACATGCTGATGCCCATCTGCGCCGCGAAGGGCGCGAGAGCCGCCAAAATCCAGCCATTGCCCCCCGCCAGCCGCCGCGCGATGGACCCCAGGGCCAGCATCAGCGGCAGCAGCGGCAGCGTCGGCGCGATCCCGCAGGCCAGCCGATCGGCCAGGCCTTGATCCAGAAACGCCCGGAAGAACAGCATCAGGCCGCCGAGCGGCAGGTCGACCAGCCGCGACCAGTGGATGTCGAAACCGGCCGGCGGATCGAGCCGATACTGGCGCAGGTCGTACCAGCCCTGCCCCGCCAGCCAATCCTTCACCTGGACATAACGGATATTGTCGTCGGTATCGTTGAGCGCCAGCCAGTGGATCGACCCCCAGCGCGAGGTGAGCAGCCAGGCGACGGCCACCACCCACATCAGGAAGGTGAGCCATTTCCAATGCTGCTCTGCCCATGCCGACAGGCCGGTCAGGAGACGGGTCGCACGACCGCTTGAACTATCGCCGCTTTGCAAGATCATGGGTGGTGGCTTAGAGGCTCGACATCAAAGCGCAACGGGGCCTGTTCATGAAATTGCTGTCATCCCTGTCTCCCGAGCGGCAGGCCCTGTTCTGGCAGATCGTCCGCTATGGGGTGAGCGGCCTGTTCATCACCGCCTGCCAGGCCTCGATCTACTGGACGCTGGCCGCGCCGGTCGGGCTGCATCCGCAGATCGCGAACGGCATCGGCTATCTGGCGGCGGTGATGGTCGGCTATGTCACCCACAGCGCCTTCACCTTCCGCGGCCATGGCGGGCGCGACAATCAGGCGGCGCGGGGCGTGCGGTTCGTCGCGGCGTCGCTGGTGAGCTATGCCCTGAACGCGCTGTGGGTATGG